>JBILXX010000004.1:0-78368 GCA_044378095.1 Polaromonas sp. | reverse complement strand
GGCCTTGGCAATGTCGCCTGAATAGCGGATGCCGCCGTCGCCAATCAAAGGCACGCCGGTGCCGCGCAGGGCGGTCGCCACGCTGTCGATGGCCATGATTTGCGGTACGCCCACCCCCGCCACGATGCGGGTGGTGCAAATGCTGCCCGGGCCAATACCCACTTTCACGCCGTCAGCACCCGCATCAACCAGCGCCAGCGCTGCTGCGCCGGTGGCGATGTTGCCGCCAATCACGTCGATCTGCGGGTAGTTTTGCTTGACCCAGCGCACCCGGTCAATCACGCCCTTGCTGTGGCCGTGGGCGGTGTCCACCACAATGGCGTCAACACCGGCCTTAACGAGCGCTTCAACCCGCTCTTCGGTGCCGTCGCCCACACCCACGGCAGCGCCCACGCGCAAGCGGCCAGACGTGTCGCGTGCCGCATTCGGGAAGTTGGTTTGCTTGGTGATGTCCTTGACGGTGATCAGGCCTTTGAGCTCAAAGTCGTCATTGACGACCAGCAGGCGCTCGAGTTTGTATTTGTTCAGCAAGGCCTTGGCTTCAAGCGCCGACGTGCCTTCCTTGACGGTGATGAGCTTTTCGCGCGGTGTCATGATCTGGTGGGCCTTGACGTCGTAGCGCGTTTCAAAACGCAAGTCGCGGCTGGTCACAATGCCGACAACCTTGCCGCCGTCGCAAACCGGAAAGCCAGATATGCCGAGTTGCTCGGACAATTCCAGCACCTGCAAAACCGTGTGCTCGGGGGTGATGACCACCGGATCGCGCACCACGCCTGATTCATAGCGTTTGACCTTGGCCACCTGCGCAGCCTGCTGCTGGGGCGTGAGGTTTTTATGCACGATACCAATGCCACCTTCTTGCGCGATGGCAATGGCTAATCTGGCCTCGGTCACGGTGTCCATGGCGGCCGACACGAGTGGCAAATTCAGGCGAATGTTGCGTGAAAATTGGGTGGAAAGTGAGGCGTCCTTGGGAAGGACCTGGGAGTACGCTGGCACCAACAAGACGTCGTCGAAGGTGAGCGCTTTGCCGAGTAGGCGCATAGGTAAAGCTCCAAAAATCAGATTGTAACTGTGGCCTCATGTCCACCAATCGGTTTCAAGATGCGTTGAACAGGCTTAACACGACGCGCTGACCACGATACACTCAAAAAATGAACACACAACCTGCCCCAAGAATCCTGCTAATCGCCATCAGCTTCTGCGTCCTGGCTTTTGCGGCGACCACGGCCAGTGCGCAATGGCAATGGGTCGAAAAAGATGGTCGTAAAATCTTCAGTGACCGCCCGCCACCCGCCAACATTGCTGAAAAAGACATTTTGAAGCGCCCGCCCGGCGCAGCCCGCGCCGCAGCAGCGCCCGTCTTGATCACACCCGGCACAGACGTTGCCGTGACCGCAAAGCCGCCAGCAGCTCCGGCTTCAAAATCCAGCGCGCCCAAACTGTCGGGCAAAGACGCCGACCTGGAGGCCAAGAAAAAGAAGGCCGAGGAAGAAGAAGCCGCCAAGAAAAAAGTTGAAGAAGAAAAAATTGCCAAGGCAAAAGCTGAAAACTGCGAACGCGCCAAAAGTGGCCTGGCCACACTTCAATCAGGCGTGCGAATGTCGTCTGTCAATGCCAAAGGCGAACGTGAAGTTTTTGACGACGCCAAACGCGCCTCTGAGACCAAGCGGGCTCAGGAAGTGATTGACTCGAGCTGCAAGTAAGGTCCGTCAGCGGCGATGATCATCCGCCATAGCCCGCTTTGGCGCCCACTCGCTTGTTGGCAAACAAGCCAGCACGCTTGGCCCCTTGGCGTGTAAAGCGCTCCCGGCGCGCGACTTTGGGGTCTACCCGCAGTGGCCTGTAAATTTCAACCCTGTCGTTTTCCTTGAGCTTGTGGGCCAGGCTATAGCGCTTGCCCCAAATGCCTACGTTCAAGCTGCCAAGCTCTACATCAGAAAATTCTGTCAACACGCCGCATTGCACCAGGGCTTGCCTGACGCTGCTGCCGCTGGGCATGTCAACTGTCCATTCCCGCACCTGGCGCGGTACTGGCGAATAAGCAACCGTGACTTGCAACATCAAACCTCGCCGTACACCTGACCAGCGCGCTTGACAAAGGCATCGACCAGGCTACCGGCAATTTTGTCAAACACAGAGCCCACCAGTGCGGCCAGCGCGGGGTTGTCGAAATCGTAGTTGAGCGAAAACTCAACCTTGCAAGCCCGGTCTGCGGCCTTGCCGACCGGGGTGAAGCTCCATTGACCATCCAGCTTTGAAAACGGGCCGTCGACGAGCTTGAGGCTGACTTCACGGTCTTTGACGTGGGTGTTTTGGGTTGTAAAGCTTTGCTTGATGCCAGCCATTGACAGTCCGACTTTGGCGGTCATGCCTTGCTTGTCTTCAGCCAATACGGCAGACTGGTCACACCAGGGTAAAAACTGCGGGTAGCTGGCCACATCGGTGACCAAGGCAAACATTTCGGCAGCGCTGTACCAGATTAAAACGGACTTGTGAACGGTTTTCATACAATCGAAGGTTGCGCACGATTGTATTGGTCGATGGCAACCCCAAATACTGTCATGACTACCAAAGCTCCCTCCGCTGCTAAAAAACCCGACGCTCCGTCGTCAGGCAAATCAAAAGACAACCGCCCGGTCAAAGTCTCCAGCAAACAGGCCGCTGCAGCCACGCGCATTGCTGACAACAAAAAGGCGATGTTCAACTATCACATTGAAGAGCGCTTTGAAGCTGGCATGGTGCTAGAGGGTTGGGAAGTCAAGTCAGTGCGCGAAGGCAAGGTGCAGCTGACCGACGGCTATGTGGTGATCAGAAATGGTGAAGTTTTCATCATCGGTTGCCAGATCAACCCGCTGGGCACGGCATCAACGCACGTCACGCCTGACAAGGTGCGCACCAAAAAGCTGCTGATGCACAAGGCTGAGATCAAGCGGTTAATGGGCAAGGTCGAACAAAAGGGCTTTACCCTGGTTCCGCTGAACATGCACTGGAAGGCCGGCAAGGTGAAATGTGAGATTGGCCTTGCCAAAGGTAAAGGCGAGCACGACAAGCGCGACACGATCAAGGACCGCGAGGGCAAGCGCGAAGTCGAGCGGGCAATGAAATCGAGAAATCGTTAAGACAGGTGTTTGAGCGGATGCGCGTCAGCCGCCCATGGGCTGACAAAAAACGCATCGGCCATGCCTGGCTTGACGTCTTCGATCCGCTCCGGGTTCCACTTTGGCGTGTAGTCTTTGTCAACCGCCAGTGCGCGAATGCCTTCGACCGTCTCACTGTCCAGTCCGGGGCGCAAATTAAAGCAGTTGTACACCATGTCCCGCTCCATGCGCAGGTCGTCGGCCAGTGTCATGCCGCGTGCCTTGCGGATCTGCTCCAGCGTGACGTGCAGCATCATCGGTGAGCGTTTGCGCAGCACGATGGCGGTCTTTTTGGCCCAGATGTCATCTTTGGCCTTTTCCAGGCTGTCTATGATGTGTTTGACCCTCAAAAGGCCAAAATGAGCCTCAATTTGAGGTTGTTTTAGGGCTGTAGAGCCCTGTTGACGGGCGCAAGAAGCTCCTGAAATAATAGCATGCAGGCTATCGAAAGTGGTGCTGCCGATCTGGTCCCACAATGCCGGCAAGCTGGCCGAGTCAACTTTCAGATCTGCCAGGCCGTAGTCAATCGCCTCGTCAGCATTGATCACCTCGCCCGTCAGCGCCAGGTACTCGCCCACATGACCGGGGCAGCGGCTTAAAAAGTAGCCGCCACCGACGTCTGGAAACAAGCCGATGTTGGTCTCGGGCATTGCCATCTTGGTGTGTTCAGTGACGATTCTTGTCTTTGCACCCTGGCTCAGTCCCATGCCACCGCCCATGACCACGCCGTCCATGAAGGCAATATACGGTTTCGGGTAGTTGTGAATCAGGTGGTTGAGGGCGTATTCTTCGGTGAAAAAATCATCCAGGGCGGCATCACCCGCCAAAGCCGCCGTGTGAAAAAAACGTATATCCCCACCCGCACAAAAGCCGCCAAACAGCGCCTCGGGCGTGCCGGGTTTGCCGACCTTGTTGGTGCCGCGAATCGCCACCAGTTCAACAGATGTGTCAACGCGCCAGGCCACTAAAGCTGCCGTGATGTCCCGCACCATTTGCAAGCTCAGCGCGTTCAGTGCTTTGGGCCGGTTGAGTGTGATCAGGCCCGCATTTCCGCGTCGTTCGACCAGAATATCTGTTGATGTATTTATCATCATGATTTGCCTTTCAACCCCAAAATTTCGTTCAGCACCAGCGCACCACCATAGAGCACGCTGTTGCCAGGTGCCTCACCGGCTCCCACCCACACCAGCAATATGCCAAAAATAATCTCCAGCAGCGCCAGTAATGAAATTTCAGGCGCTTTGAGTTTGGAGGCACACCATACCGAAAGCACGCAGGGGATGGCCAGTTGCGTCAGCCCCAAAAATGCCAGCAAGCCAACGTCGTGCGGCGTTGCCGAAAAAGGCCAGGCGAGCGGCAGCGTGACAAGCGACGACATCACCGCCCCCACCAACACGGCCGGTATCAAATCAATTTTGTGACCCTGTGCCTGACTGTGCTGCACGACCGTCCAGTTGCTGGCGCCGGCAATGGGTACCAGCAAGGCAACCAGCGTGCCTGTCAGTTGAGCTGACAAGTCGGCTTGCCCGCCGTACATCCATACAATGCCCACTCCTGCCAAAGCGATGGCCAGCCAGGTGCGGGCAGCAATGCGGTGACCGGTGAAAATCCGCGCGATAAGTGCTGTCAGCAAAGGCCCCAGCGCCATCGTGACGAGGACGTTGGCAACTGTTGTCAGCGTCAGCGCAACCATGAATGCAGTAAACATGACGCACCAGCACAAGCCCGACAGCCACAAGGCCTTGCCACCATTGCGCATCTCGGCAAAAACCGCCCGACCTTTGAACAACGGCAGGATGACCAACAAGGACAGCACGGTAAAAAAGCTGCGCCAGAACGTCACCTCGAAGGTCCGGGCAGATTCAAGATGACGCGACACAAGCCCTGCGGTAGACCACAGGAACGCAACGAGGATCATTAACACGACGGCTCGGCTATGGGTCAGTTTCATCGTATGTTCCGAATACAGCGGATTTTTCCCATTCAAAAAGGGGCCACGGATCTGGCTCTGCCAGTCCGTAGGCGCAGCGGCCCCCTCGGGGGGCAGCGGCCACACGCAGTGGGCAAGCGTGGGGGCTTATCTCCCCGCCCGCTTGCGTTCGCTCTCACTCAGGTGCCGCTTGCGCAAGCGCACTGACTTGGGCGTGATTTCAACCAGCTCGTCTTCTTCAATAAACTCCACGCCGTACTCAAGCGTCAACTCAATGGGTGGGGTGATTTTGATGGCGTCTTCTTTGCCGGACACGCGGAAGTTGGTGAGCTGCTTGGTGCGGGTGGCGTTGACGACCAGGTCGTTGTCGCGGCTGTGAATGCCAACGATCATGCCTTCATACACCGGATCGTTAGCCTTGACAAACATGCGGCCACGGTCGTCAAGCTTGCCCAGGGCGTAGGTGAAAATTTCACCGGCATCCATTGAAATCAGCACGCCGTTTTTGCGGCCACCGATCTCGCCTTTGTGCGCTTCGTAACTATCAAAGATATTGCTGATGAGGCCTGAGCCGCGTGTCAAATTCAAAAACTCGTTGGTAAAACCAATCAGTCCGCGAGCGGGAATGCGGTACTCAAGGCGCACACGGCCACGGCCGTCGGACTCCATGTTGACCAAATCGCCTTTGCGCTCGCCCAGCGCCTGCATCACGCCGCCCTGGTGTTGTTCTTCAATATCGGCAGTGACCAGCTCAATCGGCTCGTGCTTTTCGCCGTTGACTTCTTTCATGACCACACGCGGCTTGCTGACAGCCATCTCAAAGCCTTCGCGACGCATGTTTTCCAGCAGGATAGTCAGGTGCAGCTCGCCCCGGCCCATGACTTCAAAAATACCTTCTTCATCGGTCTCGCTCACGCGCAGGGCGACGTTGTGCTGCAGTTCTTTTTGCAGGCGGTCCCAGATCTGGCGGCTGGTGACGTACTTGCCTTCGCGGCCAGCCAGCGGGCTGGTGTTGACGCAGAAATTCATCGTCAGCGTTGGCTCGTCAACTTTTAGCATGGGCAGCGGTGACGGTGTGACGGGGTCAGTGATGGTCACGCCAATGCCCACACCTTCAATGCCGTTGATCAGCACGATTTCGCCGGGGCCGGCTTCAGTGGCTTGCACGCGCTCCAGACCCTGGAAAGTCAGCACCTGGTTAACCCGGCCTTTGACGGCCTTGCCGTCCGGGCCTTCCATCACGACCACGTCCATCATCGGTCTGATGGTGCCCTGGCTGATGCGGCCAACGCCGATGCGGCCAACAAAGGTTGAAAAGTCAAGCGCTGAAATTTGCAGCTGCAGTGGCGCGGCTGGATCGCCCTTTTGCGGCGGCACGTGCTTCAGAATGGTGTTGAAAAGCGCCGACATGTCGGGGCCCCACTGCTCATTGGGTGGACCTTCAACCAGTGAAGACCAGCCATTGATGCCGGAGGCATACACGACTGGAAAGTCGAGCTGTTCATCGGTCGCGCCCAGTTTGTCGAACAAATCGAATGCGGCGTTGACCACGAAGTCAGGGCGCGCGCCGGGCTTGTCAACCTTGTTCACCACCAAAATCGGCTTGAGGCCGAGGGCCAGCGCCTTCTTGGTCACAAAACGGGTTTGCGGCATTGGGCCTTCTTGTGCGTCAATCAGCAGCACCACGCCGTCAACCATCGACAGCGCGCGTTCGACTTCACCGCCAAAGTCGGCGTGACCGGGAGTGTCAACGATGTTGATGTGTGTGCCTTCCCAGGTCACGGCACAGTTTTTGGCCAGAATGGTAATGCCGCGCTCTTTTTCAATCGCGTTGTTGTCCATCACGGTGTCAACAACTTTTTCGTGTTCGGCGAAGGTGCCCGACTGGCGCAGCAGCTGGTCAACCATGGTGGTTTTGCCGTGGTCAACGTGGGCGATGATGGCGATATTGCGGATTTGCTTGATGGTCATAGGGACTTTCTAAAAACTAAATACTAAAAACTTCAATGTGCAGCTTGCAAAATATCTTGCACTTCAATCGGTGACAAGAGGCGCTGCGGAATCAACTCATCAGCGGTGATGTGCGCAGAACCCAAAAAAGCAATCGGGTCAGAGCCAAAAACCTGCACCAGCGGCGCGTCCTGGCCCCACTGGCCGGGCGAACCACGGCGACGCAAGCCGCTCAGGAAGCGCCCTGCATTGTCGGCATCCAATGTGACAGACGGGTAACTTGCCACCAGAGACTGCGGTGGCAGCAAGCGCGCATCGCGGCTGGCTTCATCCATGGCTTCCAGGTCTGGCAGGCTGATGCACTGGTCGGCCGTGTAGCCGCCGGTTTCAATTCGACGCAGCGAGCCAAGGTGCGCACCGCAACCAATGGCCTCACCGATGTCTTCACCTAGCGTTCGGATGTATGTACCTTTGCTGCATTTAACTATGATTTTGATAGCTGCTTGTGCACGTTTATCTTGGGCTAAAGCCATATTGAGCTCGTAAATAACGATGTTTCTGGCTTCCCGCTCGACTTCTTCACCTTTTCTAGCATATTCATACAGCGCCTTGCCGTCTTTTTTCAACGCTGAATACATCGGCGGGACTTGGGCAATCGGGCCGGTAAACTGCGCTGTGAGTTTTTCAAGCAGCTCAGGTGTGATGTCGGGCACAGACCGAGTTTCAATCACATCGCCTTCGGCATCCCCAGTCGTCGTTTTTAAACCCAGCAGCAAAACCGCTTCATAAGTCTTGTCAGCGTCCAGTTGAATCTGGCTGAATTTGGTTGCCGCACCAAAACACAGCGGCAGCACGCCTGTGGCCAAGGGGTCCAGCGTGCCGGTGTGACCGGCCTTGTCGGCGCGCAGCAACCACTTGGCCTTTTGCAACGCCTGGTTGCTGGAAAGTCCAATCGGTTTGTCAAGTAAGAGCACCCCATGCACGGGGCGCCTCACGACCCTCGTGCGTGGCGCTTGCATGTCGTTAGTCCTCTTGGGCGCGAGAAGAAACAGCCTTGGCAATCAAGGCGTTCATATCAGCCGCGCGCTCTGTCGTGCGGTCAAAGTGAAAGTGCAGCGTGGGCACGGTGTGCGTCATCAGGCGCTTGAACAAGCCGTTGCGCAAAAAGCCAGCTGCCTGGTTCAATGCTTCCTCGCATTTGGCGGCGTCGCCCATCAGAACACTGAAAAACACCTTGGCATGGGCGTAATCGGCGGTCACCTCTACCGCCTGAATTGTCACCATCCCGACCCTTGGGTCTTTCAATTCGCGGGCGATCAGATCCGTCAGATCGCGCTGGATCTGATCGGCAACCCGAAAGCCGCGATTGGGGGTGTTTGACTTTTTACGCATCAGAATTGACTGCTTTAAGCTGCTTCAAGCGTACGGGCCACTTCACGAATCTCGAAGAACTCCAGCACGTCACCGACTTCAATGTCGTTGTAGTTCTTGATGTTCAAGCCGCACTCGAAGCTCTCTTTGACCTCTTTCGCATCGTCTTTGAAGCGCTTGAGTGAGTCCAGCTCGCCGGTGTAGATGACGACGTTCTGACGCAGGAGGCGCAACTTGGCGGTGCGGCGAACCACACCTGCCGTGACCATACAACCAGCGATCGAGCCGATTTTGGACACCTTGAAGATGTTGCGAATCTCGGCCGTGCCGATGACTTCTTCCTTCTTGTCTGGCGTCAGCATGCCCGACATGGCGGCGCGCAATTCATCTACAGCGTCATAAATGATGTTGTAGTAGCGAATATCGATACCGTTGTTTTCAGCCTGCTTGCGCGCCTGGGCGTCCGCACGGGTGTTAAAGCCGATGAGCAATGCTTTGGAGGCAATCGCCAAGTTGACGTCGGACTCAGAAATACCGCCTACGCCCGAGTACACCAGCTGTACCTTGACCTCGTCCGTCGACAGCTTGAGCAGCGACTGGGCCAGCGCCTCTTGTGAGCCCTGAACATCAGCCTTGATGATGATGGGCACAAGCTTGACGGCACCTTGCGAAATGTCGGCAAACATGTTGTCGAGCTTGGCAGCCTGCTGCTTGGCCAGCTTGGTGTTGCGGAACTTGCCCGCACGGTAAGTGGCAATCTCACGCGCGCGACGCTCGTCGAGCATGACGATGAAGTCGTCACCAGCCTGCGGCACTTCGGTCAAGCCCTGAATCTCCACCGGAATCGATGGACCAGCGGTTTTGATGGTGTTGCCGTTTTCGTCCAGCATGGCACGCACGCGGCCGTAGGTCGAACCTGCCAGTACCACGTCGCCAGCTTTAAGCGTGCCAGACTGAACCAGCACCGTAGCCACCGAGCCGCGACCTTTGTCAAGACGCGCTTCGATCACCAGGCCCTTGGCCAGTGCATCAACCGGGGCGCGCAATTCGAGAACCTCGGCTTGCAGCAGCACCTGCTCCAGCAGTGAATCAATGCCCTCGCCTGTGTGCGCAGACACACCCACAAAAGGCACATCGCCACCGAAGTCTTCGGGGATGACGTCTTCAGTCACCAGCTCGCCTTTGACACGTTCCAGGTTGATGCCTGGTTTGTCAATCTTGTTAATAGCCACAACAATCGGCACACCTGCTGCTTTTGCGTGCTTGATGGCTTCTTTGGTTTGCGGCATCACGCCGTCGTCAGCCGCCACCACCAGAATGACGATGTCAGTAGCCTGCGCGCCACGGGCGCGCATGGCGGTAAACGCTTCGTGACCCGGCGTGTCAAGGAACGACACCATGCCGCGTGGCGTCTCAACGTGGTACGCGCCGATGTGCTGGGTAATGCCGCCTGCCTCACCCGATGCCACTTTGGCACGGCGAATGTAGTCAAGCAAGGATGTTTTGCCGTGGTCAACGTGACCCATGACCGTCACAACCGGTGCACGCGGAAGCGACTCAGCCTGCTGGCCTTGTGCCTCGTCATCGGTAAAGGCTTCCGGGTCGTCCAAAGCAGCGGTCACTGCGGTGTGGCCCATTTCCTCGACCACAACCATGGCCGTGTCCTGATCAAGTGGCTGGTTAATGGTGACCATCTGGCCCAGCTTCATCAGGTGTTTGATCACCTCGTTGGATTTGACACTCATCTTGTGCGCCAACTCACCGACCGTAATCGTCTCGGGCACATGAACTTCGATGACTTTGAATTCTGTCGGTGCGACGAAATTTGATTCTGGACGTGCATCACGGTCATTGCCGCGTCTGCTACCGCCACGCGCTCCCGCGCGAAAGTTGCCACGACCCGGCGCAGCTGTTGCACCGCGGGTAGGCAAGGCCTTTTTCTTGGCGGCGTCTTCTTTCCAGGTGGATGACAGGTTTTCAGATTTGACTTCTTTTTTGCCAGCTGCACCAGGTGTGCCAGGCGCTGCCTTGGCAGCCACAGAGCCGGCTGCCGGCTTGTGCAGCGTGCCCTTAATCGCTGCTTTCGGATCAACGTGAGGCACCAGCACGCGCTTGGGCGCGTTCATCATGGCGCGAATGCCCTGGGCTTCAGCCTCAGCTTTTTTGCGCCGGTCTTGCAGGTCAATCGCCTTGGCTGCGTCAGCCTGAAACTCAGCCGTGGCTTTGGCCTTGGCTGATGCCTGGGCAGCGGCTAATTCAGCCGCTTTGGCAGCTTGCTCGGCAGCGACCTCTTCAGTAACTTTAGGTAATGCAGCATCGAGAGCTGCAGCGGCTTCTTTGGCTTTTTTGCTGCTTGGCTTGGCTTTTTCAAAGACCTCGGCCGCACGCGCTACAGCTTCAGCAATCTTTTCGGCGGCCAGGCGCTCTTCTTCAGCTGTTTTGGCGTCTTGCGCTTCACGCAAGCGGCGCTTTTCGTCCAGATCTGCTTCCTGACGACGCAGCAGTTCTGCATGGCGATTGGCTTCGTCCTCGCGGCGCGCCAGGTCAGCTTCATCAATCTGTGTGGCATGGGGCGCAGCGGCCTCAACAGGAACGTCGTCAGCGGGCGCGTCAGTGCCATCTTCACGCTTGATAAAGGTACGCTTTTTACGCACTTCAACCTGAATCGTGCGCGCCTTGCCAGTAGCGTCAGCCTGCTTGATTTCGCTGGTGGATTTTTTCACCAGTGTGATTTTTTTGCGTTCGCTGGTAGCTGTGCCGTGGCTGGCCTGCAAATAAGCCAGCAGCTTTTGCTTGTCAGACTCGGACAACGTGTCTTCAGCCTTGGTTTTGGTGACGCCAGCACTGGTCAATTGCTCGATCAGTGTGGCAGTAGATTTGTGCAGTTCGGCTGCAAATTGCGCGACGGTGGTGGTACTTGACATATGTGGTTTTCCTGTGCGGCCTCCATGATCACTGCTCTTCGGCTGCGGCAGGCTTTGCCTGTGCCGTAGCGTCAGTAGTGGCAGCGGCTGTTTCTTCTTCCAGGAACCAGTGCGCGCGCGCCGTCATGATCAGGGCCGTGGCGTCTTCGTTTGACTGCCCGGTGATATCGGTAAGTTCGTCGGTGGCCAGGTCGGCCAGGTCGTCGCGCGTGGCAATACCAGCTGCGTTGAGTTTTGCCACCAGCTCAGGTGTGATGCCATCCACATCGCGAAGCTGTTGCGACACGCCGCCAGAGTTTTCTTCTTTGGCGATTTCCATGGTCAGCAGCGCATCTTTGGCGCGGGTGCGCAGCTCGTTAACGGTGTCTTCGTCGAAGGATTCGATCTCCAGCATTTCCTGAAGTGGCACATAGGCTACTTCTTCCAGACTGTTAAAGCCTTCTGCAATGAGGATGTCGGCGATTTCTTCGTCGACATCGAGCTTTTCCATGAACAGCTTGCGGCTGGTGTCGGTCTCAGTGGCTTGTTTGACCGCCGATTCGTCAGCGGTCATGATGTTTATTTTCCAGCCCGTCAATTCGGCTGCCAAACGCACGTTCTGGCCGCCCCGGCCAATGGAAATGGCTAGGTTTTCCTCATCGACCACCACATCCATGGCATGGCGTTCTTCATCCACCACAATCGAGGACACATTGGCGGGCGCCAGCGCACCAATTACAAACTGGGCTGGGTCCTCAGACCAAAGCACAATGTCCACGCGCTCACCAGCCAGTTCGTTGGTCACGCCATTCACCCGAGTGCCGCGCGCGCCCACGCAGGTGCCAATCGGGTCAACCCGCTTGTCATGCGACAACACGGCTATCTTTGCGCGTGAACCCGGGTCACGGGCGCAGGATTTGATTTCCAGCAAACCCTGCTCAATTTCCGGGACTTCGGAGCGGAACAGCTCGATCATGTACTCAGGTGCTGACCGCGACAAAATAATGGGCGCACCGCGCAATGTGTTATCGACTTCCATGATCATGGCGCGAACGCGATCACCCGAACGCAGGTTCTCCTTCGGAATCATGTCGCTGCGGCGCAAGCGGCCTTCAACACGGCCTGATTCAACAATGATGTCACCCTTATCCATGCGCTTGACAGTACCGACAAAAATTTTGTCGCCACGGCTCATGAAGTCGTTCAAAAGCATTTCACGTTCAGCATCGCGGATTTTTTGCAAAATCACCTGCTTGGCCGCCATCGCGCCAATCCGGCCAATCGGCATGCTCTCAATCGGCTTTTCGATGTAATCGCCCTCTTCAATATCGGCGATTTCATCGCGTGCATCGGTGAGCAGCTCTTCGGCTTCCGGGTTTTGCAAGCCGGCCTCGTCGGGCACGACCAGCCAGCGGCGAAAGCTTTCGTAGTTGCCGCTGTCGCGGTCAACCGCCACGCGAATGTCGACTTCGCCGGGATATATCTTTTTCGTGGCTTGCGCCAGGGCCAGTTCAACAGCACCGAAAACAACGTCGCGCTCGACATTTTTCTCGCGCGAGATGGCATCCACCAACATCAACATTTCGCGGTTCATTTCACAGGCCTTTCAATCTCAGGGTTAGATGACGTCACAGTTTTATCAATCGTTTCTAGCGGCTGCACAGCTTTAGGCCTTCGCCCCTTAAAATCAACCACAGGGGCAAGCCGCGCCGTGGCAATTTCATCCAGCGTAAAACCCAGCGCCTGAAACGGCGCGGGAATTCTTTTTTTGCTGACTTTCTGGCCAGGTTTGACTTCAGGCTCATCGCTCCAGACGATTTGCCAACCAGCGTCACCCTTTTCAAGCGTACCGCGAAACTTTTTCTGGTTGGCCGACACGGTGGAGCCCGCTGCCGCCACACCAACCGGCGCTTTGAGGGTGAGATCAATCAACTCACCCGCAAAACGCTCAAAATCCTGTTCAGTCTTCAAAGGCCTGTCAATGCCCGGCGAGCTGACCTCCAGCCGGGAATAGTTCGCACCCTCAACTTCCAGCACAAACACCAGCTGGCGCGTGACTTTTTCACAATCTTCGGCATTGATGAACTGCTCAGTCCCCGCCGCATAAGGAAAATCAATCGTCACCCGGAGCAACCCGCCTTTGGTGCGCTCTACATCCACCAGGTCGTAGCCGAGCCCGGTGACGGTTTGCGCTATCGAGTCGTGCGTACTGGCTGCCATCTAGATGCTAAAAATGCCTGAAAAACTGATATGTATCAAAAACAAACGCCCAAAAAAAATGGGCGGTGTGAACCCGCCCATTTGGTCGTGAATGTTGGATTATAGCGTGTAAATACATCTCATGCCTGCATCACGTCGCGTGAATTTGAGAGAATGCCGTAAAACTACCAGACTAAAGATGACTTTTAAAAAAACCCTGAGCGGCCTGACGCTAAGAGGCTTCGTCCCGCCCATGAGACTGGGAGAGTTCAAGCTGATCGCTTTCGACATGGACTCGACCCTTATCAATATTGAATGCATTGATGAAATTGCCGATGCCGTCGGACTGAAAAAAGAAGTGGCAGCTATCACTGAGGCGACCATGCGCGGCGAGATTGCGGACTTCAAGACGAGCCTGCGCCGCCGGGTAGCGCTGCTCAAAGGGGTTACGGTTCAGGACATGGAGCGCGTTTACGCAGAGCGGCTGCAACTTAACCCCGGCGCTACAGAGCTGGTATCCGCTTGCAAAAAAGCTGGCTTGAAAGTGCTGCTGGTATCAGGCGGCTTCACTTTTTTTGCCAACCGCGTTGCGCAGCGGTTGGGCATTGATTTTGCCAAGTCAAATGAACTTGAAATCAACAATGGCGTGCTCACTGGCGGCCTAATCAACCAGCTTTGGGGCGATATTTGTGATGGTGAGGAAAAACGCAAAACCGTGCTTGAAACTTGTGCAATTCTTGGCATTCAACCCACTCAGGCGATAGCCGTGGGCGATGGTGCCAATGACTTGCCGATGATGGGCGCAGCTGGTCTGTCTGTGGCTTTCCATGCCAAGCCCAAGGTCCGCGAGCAAGCCATGGTGGCGATCAATGAAGGCGGGCTGGACAGGCTATTGGAAGTTTTGAATTAAGCTCAGAGCCGCTCAACCACCGGCCGTCCACTATCGACTGAAAACTGAGCCAGTGTTTCGATACCAGTGTCTTGCCGGGTCACATCGCTGACCACACGCAATGTGGTTTTCATCTGTTTAAGCGTGATCGCCAGCACGCCGTAGCCTTTTCGCTCTGCGTCGGCAAATAAAAAGTGTGGATTTTCAGCCAGCGTTTCAAGCAGCTTGGCATTGCCGCCTGAGCGTGAGGTGATGCTGGTACCACAGAACTCAACACCGACTGATGCGCTTGATGCCTGGGAATAATCAGCTTTGATCTGCCCGACCCAGTTTTCATGCACATCACCGCCCAGAGCGACCAGATTGGAAACGCTGTGTTTGCGAAATGAATCCGTCAGACGTGTTCTGGCGGTGCTGTAACCGTCCCATCCGTCGTTCCACAAGCTTTGCTCCGGCCCCACCTTCCAGTCGCGCTGGCCAATCAGCGACTGTTGGCCGACGATATTCCAGGCCACTGATTTGCCTTGTGTGCTGCCCCAAGCTGTGTCAAGCCAGCGTTCCTGCTCCAAGCCCAGCATGGTGCGTGCCGGGTCGTTCCAGGCGGGGCAATTGACCGGGTTAACCGTGCTGGAGCCACGTCTGCCGTCCCGGGTGCAGACCTGCGGACTTTTGTACTGGCGGGCGTCCAGCATGGTCAGCGATGCCAGTTGCCCGTAATGCGTGCGGCTGTAGATGCGCATTTCTGCACCGCTGGCCATGCTCTGCACGGCGCGTGTCAACACCGACGCACGCACGGGCATATGCTCATAGAACGCTTGATACGCCGCTGAACGCCGTGCTGCAAAATCGGGCACGTCCGGTCCGTTTTCGCCAACCGTCAAACCAGCGTAATCGTTTTGCACTTCGTGGTCATCCCAGGTCACCAGCCAGGGGCACACGGCGTGCATGGCCTGTAAATCCGGGTCTTGCTTGTACGTGGCGTAGCGTTGACGGTAGTCGTCAAGCGATAGCGTCCAGCCGCCAGGCGGTGTACGCACGCCGTTTGCCGCACGTGGGTACTCATAAATATAGTCACCCAAAAACATCACCAGATCAAGATTTTCTTGCGCCATGTGGCGGTAGGCTGAAAAGTAACCGTGCTCCCAGCGCTGGCACGATGCGTAGGCAAGTCGCATACCTGCCACAGCGGCACCGGGCGCTGGAAAGGTGCGGGTACGGCCCACCTCGCTCACGGCATCGCCCACCATGAAGCGGTAAAAATACCAGCGATCAGGCGCCAGACCCTGTACTTCGGCATGGACCGAATAAGCCAAGCCTGCAACGGCAAGTGATTGCCCGGATTGGGCCATGCGGGTGAACCTGTCGTCATGCGCCACCTCCCAACGCACACTGACACCTTGGCTGCCGGGCGTTTGCGCAAAAGGCGGCATCAGCCGTGTCCACAGCACGACTGAATCGTGTGTGGGCGAGCCACTGGCTAACCCCAAACCAAATGGCGTACTACCGACCTTGGTTTGCGCCCAGGCTCTGCGCGGCAGCATCAGGCCTGCACCGCCTAGCGCTGTCAGTTGAAGTATTTGACGGCGCTGCAGCGCTTGCTGGCTCATGGGTTAACCCTTAATATTTCAAGCTATCAAAGATTGCAATATACCCACTTCAAAATGCTGTTCGATGTAGTCGGCCAGCCCGTCAAACACGGTATCCAGCGTTGGTACTGTCGCACCGAAAATCGCTTGCACCAAAGCAGGATCTTCAAACAGGCCATGCAGGTACACACCCAACACATTGCCTGAAGCGTTTTGCCAAGCCAGGTCGTGCGGCATGACCGTATGTGTACCGTCTGCCAGATCCGCTCGCAGGGAGGTTTTCCCATGATGAATCTCGTAGCCAGCAACCGGCACGTTTGACATGACAGCCCACACGCCGGACAGCGTTTCGAATTGCGTTTTTCTGTGCTGCACGGTTTTGAGTTCTTCAAACACGGTCACAACGCCAAGCAAACCCAAGCCCGCTGCGTTGCCGTCGATGCCGTGCGGGTCAATCAAGGCCTCGCCCAGCATTTGCAAGCCGCCGCAAATACCCAGGACCGCACCACCGCGGACGGCGTGGTCGTTGACAGCTTGGTCCAAGCCTTGCTCGCGCAGCCATGCCAGGTCGCTGCTGGTGGCTTTAGAGCCCGGCAAGATGATCCAATCGTTAACCGTCAAGCCAGCCAGCTCTGACGGGCTGCGAGCCCAAGCCAGACGCACACCCGGCAGGTTTTTAAGGGGTTGAAATTCGTCGAGGTTGCTGATGCGCGGGTAGGCGATCACAGCGATGGTTTTGGTGACTTGCCCGCTGGACTTTGATCTGTCGTCAAACACGCCATCTTCTTCAGGCAAGCCGTGTTGCCACCACATCGGCAGCGTGGCGACTGTCGGCACCCCTGTCAGGCCTTGCAGCATTTGCGGGCCCGGTGCGAGCAATTTTGCGTCTCCCCTGAACTTGTTCAACACAAAACCTTTGATCAGCTTTTGCTCTTGTGAGTCAAGCATCGCCCACGTCCCGTACAAGTGCGCAAACGCCCCGCCCCGGTCAATGTCCGTGACCAGCAGGCACGCCGCGTTGGCGTGCAGTGCGACCCGCATGTTGACAATGTCGCTGTGCTTCAAATTGATCTCGGCGGGTGAGCCCGCACCCTCGATCACCACCACATCGTTCTCGGCCATCAGTTCGTCAAGCGCCTGCGCCACCACAGGCCAGACAGATGCGCTGCGCCCACGCCACTGCATTTTTGACAGCTCGGCATTGACCTGGCCCATCAGAATCACCTGGCTCTGGGTGTCTTTTTCGGGCTTAAGCAACAGCGGGTTCATGCGGACTTCAGGGGTGGCTCGTGCAGCAAGTGCCTGAAAGTATTGAGCGCTGCCGATTTCACCTGCTCCCACAACCCTGGCGTTGTTGCTCATGTTTTGCGCTTTGTAAGGGACGACTTTTAACCCTTGCCTGGCGTAGTACCGGCATAAAGCTGTCGTCAGCCAGCTTTTGCCAGCGCCGCTGGTGGTGCCCAAAACCATCACGGCTTTTGCGGTCATGTCTTGCCTTTGATATTGAGCCACGCATTGTGCAGGGCTTCTTGCGCAGCGGGCGGTTGTACGCTGATGCGCACATGGCCGGGCAAACCAAACGAGGTGCAGTCGCGCAGCTTGAAGCCGTGCTGGCGCAGTTCAGCCAAGTCAATGTCTGCCTTGCAAACGAAAAAATTGGCCAAACTGGGCAAGACCGTCCAGCCCATTGATTCGCACAGCGCGGTTTGCCGAGTTTTCCATTGCCGCAGTATCACCAAACTGCCCGCCAGCCAGGCCTGCGCTTCTGGTTGTGTCCACGCTTGAAGCATGGCAACGCCGTGAGCGCCGATGGGCCAGGACGGACACAGCTGGTTCATGGTGTCAATGTCCGCCTCAGCACCCAAAGGAGCAATCGCATAGGCAGCCCGCACACCCGTGAGTCCAAGCGCTTTGTTGGGTGAATACAGTTGCCAGACGGTGGGCAAAGCGCTTTCCTGCGCAAAACGACCATCCAAACGCAGCGGCTCGTATGCGCGGTCAAGCACCTGCAATGCATCGCTGGCAGTTTGCCAATCTGCGTGCGCCTGTCCCGATGGGCTGGACGGATCGCAAGACCAGCACAGGCCAGCAACACCAGCATCAGTAACTTTCAAACCATGCGCTGCGGCAGCATGTGCGTAGTCACCATAACTGTGCAGGGGCAAACTGACCGACCGACCGGCTCGCCCAGCCACCATAGCGGTGATCCGAAAAATAAACTCACTGGCACTTGTCGCCAGCACAACACGCGTCGAATCAACACCATGAAAAGCAGCCAGTTGCCCACGCAAGACCGTGTAGCTGGCGTCAGGGTACTGTGTGGCGCTTGCCTGCTGAACAGCTGCGAATGCAACAGGGCACGGTCCGCACGCGTTGCTGTTGGTTGAAAAGTCATACTGCGCGGCACCAAAGGCATCCGGACCGCCATGAACACGTTGTTGCTCCCGTTGGGTTTGCTGCATCATGGCTTCAGAACCGCTATTAAAAAAATAGCTGCTTGCGCAAATATAATGGCGCTTACAACCACTTTTGATGCCTTTTTTCGGGCCAAAACGGCATCTTTCGGCTCTGGCGGCGTTCCCGAAGGGTTTAAAACATAAACCCCAGGCTTTTGCAAACGCACACCGAGCGCCAGCGCCATCGCTGCCATGGGCCAGCCGCTGTTGGGCGATGGTGTTTTGCGGGCTTCAAGACCAAGTTTTGCCAAATCAACACCTTGCGACAGCAGTTTTATCAGCAGCGCCGTGATGCGCGCTGGCAGCCAGCTCAGCACATCATCAGCACGCGCCGCCCACTTGCCTGCCCATTCCCAGTTCACGCCGTTGCGCAAACCCCGGTAGCCCCACATGGCGTCAGCGGTATTGGCAAACCGGTAAATCGCAGCACCCGGCAAACCGAACAACACAAACCAGAAAATGGGCGCGACAACCGAATCGTTAAGGTTTTCTGCGAGTGATTCCATCGCGCTTTCACGTACTTCGGTCTCGCTCAGGTTGGTCGTGTCACGGCTGACCAGCATGGCCAGGCGCTGGCGACCTGCATCCAGCGACTGGGCCAGTGCAACCTCCACTGCTGCAACTTCTGACCGCAACATCGACCAGGCCAGCATGGGCTTGAGCGCCAAGCCCAGCAACAAGATAGCCAGAACCCAGGGCAGCTGGAATGCAGCCCATTGCACTGCCCACGCTGCTGCTAAAACCACCGCTACTCCCGCACACCAAAAGGCGGACGCCAGCCAAAATGACTTCAAATCACGAACCTCGGGCGACGGATTAGGCTTCAGACGCCTGACAGCCCAATTCAGATAGTTACCCATCCAAACCACCGGGTGAAAGCGTATCGAAGGTTCGCCCAACCAGCGGTCAAAGGCCAGCGCCAGAAGCAATGCACCGCAACTGGCCAGCGCCATCAACATGGGTTTAATCCTCAATCCCGCGCTGGGCCGGTATGCCCGCCTTGAAAGCGTGCTTGACCATGGCCATTTCTGTCACAGTGTCGGCCAGCTCAATGATCTCGGGTGGGCAACGACGGCCGGTGATGACGACGTGGGTGTGGGTTGGCCTGTCAAACAGGGTTTGAATCACCTCTTCAACGCCGCCTAAAGGTTCCATCCAGCCATAAATCAGCGGGTAAGTGAATTCATCTAGCACGACCATGAAGTATTCACCACTTTGAATGGCGGCTTTGGCTTTTAGCCAACCATCCCGCGCCAACTGGCCTGAGCGCTCAAGGTCCTGGCTTTTCCAGCTGAAGCCGTCACCCATGCCTTCGATCGGAATCCCCAGTTGCTCGAACATGCGGTGTTCGCCAAACCGGGCTGTGGGCACTTTCATGAACTGGAATATCTTGATTTTCTGGTGATGGACGTGGGTGCGGCCAAAAGCCCGCAGCGCCAGACCAAACGCAGCGGTACTTTTGCCTTTGCCGTCGCCGGTGTTGACGATCAGCAGCCCGCGCCGCTCGCCTTCGGGTTTTTCGTAAGGCTTGTCTTTGGGAGGTGTTTCAATTTGCATAATAAATCCCCTTGTTGGGGTCAGACTCCAGTTAATTCTTCAAATTTTTGGCAAAGCCACCCATTGGCCTGCCAGTTGGTGAACTGCAATCCGCTGGTCAAACACAGCTTCAATCGCACGATGACTGACAGCATCCACGCAAGGTCCCTGATGAGTGACGCGGCCATCTCTGATCACCACCACGTCATCGGCGTGTAGCGCAAACGATATTTCGTGCAGCACGCTGATGACGGTTTGACCGCTGGCCACAAGTGCTTTGGCCAGCAGCAGCCAGTCGGTTTGATGGGGCGGGTCCAGGTTGGCCAAGGGTTCGTCCATAAGCAGCACTTCAGCCTCAACCGCCAAAGCCCTGGCGAGTAAAACGCGCTGGCGTTCACCACCTGATAGCTGCCCCAGCGCCCTGCCCCGCCAGTCCCAGGCATGGGTTGAACGCAAGGCTTTTTCAACAGCGGCGTGGTCAGCAGCGCTGGAAGGTGCCAGCCAGGGCTGATGCGGCAAGCGGCCCAGCATGGTCACGTCATAGGCGGTCAGGTCGTCGGCTGATGCCTCGTTTTGGCCCAGCCATGACATTTGCTGCGCGCGCTGTCTGGCTGGCAGCCCATGCATGGGCTGGCCAAGGAGTTCAACAGAACCCGTAAATGGAATCAGACCCGCCAGGACCTTGAGCAAGGTTGATTTGCCAGCGCCGTTTGGCCCGACGATGCTGGTCCAGCGACCGCGCGGGAAATCAATTGAAATATTGCTTAAAACCTCGGCATTTCCGAGCCTGGCCGTTATTTCATGGGCGCGAAAAGCTACAAAATCTATAGCGTTTCTCATAAGCCAGCACCTCGCCCAGTGTGCCTGTGCATCAGCCACAACAGGTAGCCGCCGCCCAGTACCGCTGTCAGAACGCCCACCGGAAGTTCTTGCGGTGCCATGAGCCAGCGGGCCAAAATATCAGCCGCCAACAGGAGCACAGCGCCCATCAGACTGGACAGGACAATCAGCCGTCCATGCGTGGTTTTAACCACTGAGCGCACAAGGTGCGGTGCAGCCAGGCCAACAAAAGCAATCAAACCGGTTTGTGCCACAGCAGTCCCCGTAGCCAGCGCCAGCACGGCCACCAGCGCGGCGCGCATTTGCGGCAACTGCAGTCCCAGGCTTTGGGCTGTTGCCTCGCCAAGTGCCAGACCGTCAAGCACATGGCTCATCAGCCACGCGGCAATCAGACTGATGCCAAACGCCGAGGCCATAACGGCGCAAGCCGTCCAGCCCACAAATGCGGTCGTACCCAACATGAAGGCCTGCATCGCCTGCATGATGTCTGGGGTGAGCAGCAAAACCAGCGAGGTCACTGCCCCCAGCACCACACCCACCACAACGCCTGCCAGCAACAAACGCAGCGTGTGCTGAACGCCCTTGGCCAGCAACAAGGTCAGCAATACGGCAGCCACTGCACCTAAAAACGCAGCACCCGTCAACCCCAACCGGGCCACCCATTGCGTGGCCAGTGGCGAGACACCAAACAGCGCCATGGCAAGCGCCACACCCAGCGATGCACCCGATGCACTGCCCAGCAAATAAGGGTCAGCCAGCGGGTTACGAAACAGGCCTTGTGCCACGGCCCCGGCCAAGCCCAGCAAGGCGCCAGCCAGCCACGCACCCAGCGTGCGCGGCAAGCGAATCTCCCAGACGATGAGCATGGCCTGGGGGTCACGCTGCATGTTGGCCACCGATTCAAAACCCGTGCTGCCTACAGTCGTGCCCAACAGCAGCAGACCGCCAGACGCTGCCAGCAACAGGACCGTCAACAAAACCGCCTGGCGATTTTGGGTGTTACTCATAAGTCTCAAGGCACTTGGCCATCAGCCGCGCGGCCTCGGCCATGCGCGGGCCGGGGCGTACCACCACATCAGAATCGCCCACACCAAACACGCACACACGGTTAGTTTTCACCGCCTTGATACTGTTCCAGCCGGGATAGGCCACCGCGTTGACCATGCTGCGGTTGCCAATCATGATCACATCCGGGTTGGCACGCACCACGAATTCGGGGTTCAAGCGCGGGAAAGGCCCCAGCTTGGCCGGCACGACGTTTTTCACACCCAATCGGGTCAGGGTTTCGCCAATAAATGACGACTCACCTGCGGCATACGGCCCGCGGCTGACTTCAAAATAAACCCGCGCTGTTTTGGCCTTGGCGGGCAACGACTGCGCTGCTGCCGACACACTGCTGTCAATGATGCGCCACACCCGCTCTGCGCCCTGCGCTTCAGGCACAGCCAGCAGCGCACCCAGCAATGACAGCACGCGCTTCACGTCGGCATGGGTTTTGGTTTCCAGCGCCACGACCTTGAGGCCCAGTGCCTCCAGCCTTTCGCTTGAACGCGACTTGCCAGACACCAGTACCACGTCTGGCTTTAATGCCACGATGGCTTCAATGTTTGGGTCCATGCCGCCACCAAGTTTAGGCAGGCTTTTCAAAGAGTCCGGAAAGTTGGAAAAACGGTCAACACCGACCAGGCGATGGCACTGCTCCATTGCACACACGCTTTCTGTCAGGGAAGGCAACATGCTGACAATGCGCTGCGGCGTTTGCGCAAAGGTAACAGTCACGCCCCTGTCATCAGTGACTTGCAGGGCATGCGCTGCACCGCACAAAACCAGCCAAAACATCAGCAACTTTTTCATGGTCAGCCCTTTAAAGTCAACGGCAAACCAGCCGCCATGAAAGTCACACGCTCACAGGCTGCAGCTACTTCCTGATTCAGTCGCCCCAGAGCATCAACAAAGTCGCGGGTTTCGCGTCCCATCGGGATCACACCGAGTCCAATCTCGTTACCAACCAAAATTACCGGGCCCGGTGCATTTTCAATTGCTATTAAAAGAGTAGCTGCTTGCGCACGTATTTGTTGGTCTGAAGGCACATTTAACGCCTTTTCTAGATCATTTTCAGCACTTTTAGCGCTATTTTCTGCATCTTCATGTGGCATCAACAGGTTGGTGAGCCACAGGGTCAGGCAATCTACCACCACGAGGGTCAGCGGTTGACTGTAGATTTGAATGGTTTTTCCAAGATTGACAGGCTCTTCAACCGTGCGCATGCCCGGTACGCGCTCTGCACGATCTTGCTGGTGGCGGGCAATGCGCTGCACCATCTCGTTGTCCCAGGCTTGGGCGGTTGCAATCATCACGGCTTGGTGACCCGGTGATTGCGCCAGCCAGTCACGTGCCAGCAGCTCGGCGCGGCGCGATTTGCCACTGCGCTGGCCACCCAGGATGAGTTCGCTACGCATGCTGTTCAGCCCACTGAAGGATGATTTTGTGCATCTGCTCGATGCCGTCGGTCAACGCCGCTGGCCCCGGCTGCAAAATTTCAGCCGATTTGATTTCAAACAATTGGTCGTTTTTAACCGCGTTAACGTCAAGCCAGCCTGGCCTGGCCCGCACGTGCGCGGGCCTGAATCGGCGGCCACACCAGGAGCCAAAAATAATGTCAGGGTTACGCTGAACGATCTGAAGCCCGTCGGCAATGATGCGGCCTTTGCCCATCGGTTCTTTGGCCAGTTCAGGAAAGCAGTCGTCGCCGCCAGCCATGCCTATCAGCTCTGACACCCAGGCAATCGCGCTGATATGCGGGTCATACCATTCCTCAAAAAACACACGTGGGCGGCGCTTCATCGTACTGGCTACCGCTTCAATCTCCAGCAGACGGTTTTGCATGGTTTGTATGAGAGCCAGACCTTTTTCTGCTTGCCCGACCATCGCGGCCAACTGATACATCATGGAAAAAATCTCAGCCACGCTGCGCTGGTTAAAGATCGTGACCTGAATGCCTTTTTTAATCAGCTGCGAGGCAATGTCAGCTTGCAGGTCTGAAAAGCCAATCACGCAGTCGGGTTGCAGATCAACGATCTTGTCAATCTTGGCGCTTAAAAAAGCGCTGACTTTGGGCTTTTCTTCGCGCGCACGGGGTGGGCGAACGGTGTAGCCCGAGATGCCCACAATCCGTCGCTCTTCACCCAGCATGTACAGCCATTCGGTGGGCTCTTCCGTCAGGCAAACGATGCGCTGCGGGCCGTAGGTTTGACCTGTTGGATGGCCGCGCCAGTCGCTGGTATTACGCAGCATGTGGACCTTTCAAAAACAGGCCAGCAGCCGCTGCAGGATCAGATGCGAACCAGGCATGAAAGTAACTTGCCTTGACAGAACCCTGCACATACAGTGCCTCACCCTCACCCCGCAGCTTGCGCCCCGGAGCAGCCTGGGTACGTGCTACTGCCGGCAATTCTGTATTGCAGGTCGAATAGTGAAACGCATGGCCCCGCAAAACGCCGCCATCCACTTCAAGTTGCTGCGGCCCTAGTGCTGCCAGTCGCTTTTGTAGCGTGACGCTGCCGGGCAATACCCCCCACATGGGGTAACTGTCGCCAGCAGAGGTGGTCAACGAGTCAAACAGCGCCATCATCCCGCCGCATTCAGCCCAAACAGGTTTGTCTGCGGTCACATGCGCCTGAATGCTGGTTCTCATAGCCGAGTCGGCTGCTAACGCGTCAGCATGCAACTCGGGGTAGCCGCCTGGCAACCACAGGGCGTCACATGCCGGCAATGCGCTGTCATTCAGTGGCGAGAAGTAAACGATCTGCGCGCCCATTGCTTGCAGGCAATCAATGTTGCCCGCGTAGGTAAAGCAGAATGCGGCATCACGCGCCACGGCAATGGTTTGACCTTTCAATGCGGTGTCTGAAAAAACCTTTTTGCTTGAATCAGGGGCCTCAAAAGGCGTAGACCATACCTGCAAATCAGCCGAACGCATCTGGCCAAGCGGCGTTTCGGCCAGGGCATCGGCCGCCGCATCAAGCCTTTGCATCGCATCGCTCAACTCACTGGCCACGACCAAACCCAAGTGCCGCTCGGGCAGCGTGAAGGCATCGCTGCGCATCAGCGCACCGCGCCATTTGCCAGGATCACGCAAGCCAGCCTCAAGCATCTCGGCGTGGCCAGCAGACGCCACACGGTTTGCCAGCACCCCGGCAAAGGCCAAGCCCTCACGGTAGTGCTGCAAGCCCCAGGCCAAAGCGCCGAACGTGCCCGCCATGGCGCTTGCGTCAATGACCGCCAGCACATGCAAACCAAACCGCTGCGCCAGGTCCGCCGCGCTGGGTTCACCGTCAAACAAGCCCATCACGCCCTCAACAATGATGAGGTCTGCGTCAAGCGCAGCCGCATGCAGGCGCTTTGCACAGTCAGCTTCGCCGGTCATCCATAAATCAAGCTGATGCACAGGGTTGCCGCTGGCCAGCGTCAGCCAGTGCGGGTCCAGAAAATCAGGCCCGCACTTGAACACCCGCACCCGCCTGCCTTGTCGGGTGTGCAGCCGTGCCAAAGCTGACGCGACCGTGGTCTTGCCCTGGCCTGAGGCCGGGGCTGCGATCAGGATGGCGGGGCAGTATGTGGACAGGCTCATCAAGTCGACTCCGGGTTTACTGTGGTGCCCATGTCAGGCTCACAAACAGCGAGCGCCTGGCAGTGGCGAAGGTATTTGCCGTCTGATAGACCTTGTCAGCCAGGTTCTCCACTCGCACCAGAGCCTTCCAGTCTTTTGTAAGCGAAGTACTGGCACTGAGGTTAACCAGACCATAGCCGGGCAGCTCTGTCGTGTTTGCTGCATTGTCATAGCGCATGGCGGACAGCAACACGTCGCCTGCCAGCGTCCATGCGCCTATGCGTGCGTCGGCACCCAATGTAGCGTGCTGCCTGGCACGGCGGGGCAACTGTCGGTTTAAAGTTGTATCTCGCGGGTTCTGAATGTCCAGCGAGCCAAATACGCGATAGTTGCCCATCGTTTCGCTTGCACTGAAAGTAAAGCCTGTGTACTCTGCCAAAGCCGTGTTGGCGTAGCAACCTCGGTTTGCCAAAAGCACAGGCGCTCTGCCATTGGGGCATGGGCCATTGCCCGTGACAAATGTCAGCAGATTCGTCATCTTGTTGCGGTAAGTCACAACACCGTAGTTGCTGCCGCCTTCGGTATAGCGCAAGCCCACTTCAACATTGCTACCCGCTTCGGGCAGCAAGGGTGTGGGTGGCGCAAATACAGTAAAACGCTGGTACAGCGTCGGCACTCTGAACGATGTGCCTGAGCTGGCTGAAATTTTTACGGCAGGTGTGATGGCATACGCATAGGCCGCAGAGCCAGTCAATTTGCCGCCAAACTCGCTGTCGCGGTCACTGCGCGAGTTCAGCTGCAAGGCATGCGCGCCAGCAATCCAGCCGTAGCCCAAAGCAAAACTGTCCTGTGATTTATCACGCGTCAACGATATAACCCCCGTTGGCAAGCCCGTTGTGCCCATCAAAACGAATTGGTCATTCCTTGTTTCGAACGTGGCACTTAAGCTGTGAGCACCCAGTTGAAGATTGTTTTGCCAAACAACGGTGTTTGTCCTGGTTTGATCAATTGGCGGCCTGAGCGTCGAACCATTGAGCGCATCTTCACCCCGGTCAACGCTTTCAGAAACTGACAAACGGGTACTGTAGTTGTCCGTCCATTTGGCCAGCCATTGCACGCCGACTGTTTGAAGGGTGTTTATGCGCCGGAAGTCGCGCGTTAACCCGCTGTCATATTGGGCATCATTTTCATTGTTCAGCATGCTGGTCTCAAATCGGTGAATAGGATCTATCTGAAAACCGAGTTTGAAATTGACGTTCAAGCTTTTAAAGCCATCTGAATCCAGATTCTGACCGGCGACTGGTCGAACATTAAACCCATCGCTGCTGGTCTGGGCAATGCCAATCAAATAGTCAACTGAGCCCGTCGCACCACTGGCGCTCACTTCAACTTTTTGCGTGTTGTAGGAACCGTACCCCAAGGTAATGGCTGGGCTGAAGCCGTTTTGCCCCTTTTTGGTAAAAATCTGGATCACGCCGGCTGCAGCGTCAGAGCCATAGACCGCACTGGTAGGGCCGCGCACCACCTCAATTCGGTCAATTTGCGCCAAAGGAATCGCTTGCCAATTGGCACCGCCACTGGTGCTTTGGCTGTCAACCCGAACACCATCAATCAGCACCACCGTATGGCGGCTTTCACCACCACGGGTAAAAATATTGGTGGCATTGCCAACGCCGCCGTTACGAGAAATTTCGATGCCTGGAACGCGCGCCAGTACGTCAGCCAGCCCCGCTGCGCCACTGCGCTGGATAACCTCACGATCGATGATGGTGACGTCCGCCACCACATCACCTATGGGCTGCGCTGTGCGCGTGGCCGTGACGAACACCTCTTTGAGCTGTGCCGCCACGGGTGCGGCTGTGGTGGTTTGTGCAAAAGACGGAAATGCAGCGGCCACAGCCAAGGGCAGTGCGGCAAGGCGCACGTTTTTCGAACGGATTTTCATGAAACAAACAATCAACAAAAACTCTCACCGGCTTCCCCGCCAGTGCATGAGCGATACGGCAATACTCCTTTTGAAGGGCGTGTTGTCACCTTGTTGGCCGGTATCCGGGCTGACGGAGCTGCTCTCATCGCCTTCCCAAGTCCTTGTTCAGGGGTCTCAGTGGCGAATGATGAAAGCTGACTGCAAGCCAAACATGTCTGGTTTGCAGCCGTCCGTTTTACCGTTGCGGGGGCAGCGCAGGTTAAAAATCTTGCCAGGGTTGGCTGACTTTCCCCTGCTTCCCGTTGAACTGCGGCATGTGAACCACACCGCGAGCACCAACAGTCAAGATTCTAAGCGCTGAGCCGCCGGTAAACCCTACAATTGCACCAGCCATGCCAAACACCACCCAAATTGAACAGATCACAGAGCGCGTCGAGCGTCTTTTGCTGCGCTATGAGGAATTGCAACGTACCAACACGCTTTTGGCTGAAGAAGTCAGCTTGCTCGTGCAAGAACGCGACTCGCTCAAGTCACGTTTGGGAGCGGCACGGGCGCGGGTAGATGCCCTGTTGGAGCGGCTGCCTGAAAACGCCAGCCACAGCCAATCGGCACCTTTGGGAGCTGCCTGATGAAACAGCTTGAAGTGCAAATCATGGGTCAAAGTTATTTGCTGGGTTGCCCACCTGATGGGGATGCGCGGCTGCTGGATGCAGTCAACCGTCTTGACCTGGCAATGTGCAAGATACGAGATGGCGGAAAAATCAAGGCGCGAGACCGCATTGCCGTACTCGCTGCGCTGAACCTGGCGTTTGATGTGCCCGAGCCAGTGGCAGCTGCAGTCCCGGCATCGCCCGCACAAGAGTCGGCTCAACTCACCGCACTGCTGGCGCGGCTTGACACTGCGCTGGGCCAAGATGGCCAGCTTTTGTAAACCCTTTTATCAGCCCGAGCCTACAATCTGTTTGTCTGCGGTACTCGCTGGGCTTTATATTTCCTTGTACCAATGCTTTTAATAGCACGGGCTTGGTAAATTGCCTGGTTGGCGCGCACGTCTCGCGTCAGACGAGCCCAAAGCCAGGCTGCCCTCGCCCACCTGAACCCCGGTTCAGGATGACGGTCCAGCGGTACTTGCAGACACCTTCTTGTTTTTTGAATCCAAACACCCCATGACCTTAGAACCCCTGCTGATCATTGAACTCGCCTTGCTGGGCGTTGGTACCGGCTTTCTTGCCGGGCTTCTGGGTATTGGCGGCGGCATGCTGATGGTGCCCTTCATCACCATCATCATGTCCAGCCGGGGCATTGCACCCGACCTGGCTGTCAAGATGGCCATCGCCACGTCAATGGCGACCATCATCTTCACGTCAATTTCGAGCGTCAGGGCGCACCACAAACGTGGCGCCGTGCGCTGGGACATCGTCAAACGCCTGGCACCGGGCATTGTGGTGGGCAGCCTGATCGGTAGTCTGGGTGTATTTGCACTGCTCAAAGGGTC
Organism: Polaromonas sp.; assembly: GCA_044378095.1. GTDB lineage: Bacteria > Pseudomonadota > Gammaproteobacteria > Burkholderiales > Burkholderiaceae_C > Polaromonas. The sequence goes on along the minus strand of JBILXX010000004.1, from coordinate 49,537 downwards.
TTATCTGGCGATATTTTTTGGCCTGTTCGTGAGCTTTTCTGCCACGCAGATGTTTCTAGATAAAAAGCCCAAACCCAGCCGCCAGATGCCGGGCACCAGCGGTCAGTTTGTAGCGGGTGGATTTATTGGGTTTTTGTCAGGTCTGGTGGGTGCGGGCGGTGGCTTTATCAGCGTGCCCTTCATGACCTGGTGCAACGTGGCCATTCACAGCGCAGTGGCTACTTCGGCGGCGCTTGGTTTTCCCATTGCGCTTGCCAATGTCATTGGCTACATCATCAGCGGCAGCAATGTCCAAGGTTTGCCGCCAAACTCGTTTGGCTATATCTGGCTTCCAGCCTTGGCAGTGATTGCCACCTGCAGCTTTTTTACTGCGCCCTATGGCGCAAAAGCCGCACACAGCCTGCCCGTAGGCAAACTTAAACGCGTCTTTGCCAGCATCCTGTATGTGCTGGCGGCCTACATGCTCTACAAAGGCATTGCAGGTTAGGCGACAGCGGGTGCAGGCGTCACAACCATGCCGTCTTCGTCGGCATACAGCCAGTCGCCCGACCTGATCCAGACGCCTTGAATTTGTATCGGCACATCGCGTTGGCCTTCACCGCGCTTTTCTGTCGGTAGCGGCATCGCGGCCAATGCGCGAATGCCGATGCTGCATTGCGCCAGCTCGGCGACGTCTCGCACGCAGCCGTCAATCACCACACCAGCCCAACCGTTTTTGGCCGCAGCCGCACCCAGATTGCCGCCCAGCAAGGCACGCCGCAACGATGCACCACCATCGACCACCAGCACACGCCCGCGACCTTCGGAATCAACCGCCGCCTTGACCAGCGAGTTGTCTTCAAAGCATTTGACGGTAACGACCTCACCGCTGAATTTTTGCAGCGCGCCAAAGTTTTTAAACACAGGCGCCAGCACCCTGAAGTGCCCAGAGCTGTCGTTTTTGTGACCGTCACACAGGTCGCAGGTGGCAAATTCAAGAGCGTTTTTTTTGGTCATAGGGAATATTCTGAAATGGATCGATTCTGTATTTTCTCCTCTGAAAAGCGCATAAAGCATGCTGATTTTGATTTTCAGAGGCAAATAAGCGTCAGAAACCTTCAAAAATGTGCTTTTCCCCTATGAAAAGCGCTATTTCTCCAGTAGCATCCGCAGTGCCACTTGAGACTAGTTATCTCGGGTGGTGATTTATCAACTTCTAGAAGGAAAATCAATCATGGCAACTGCAAAAAAAGCACCGGCTAAAAAAGCGCCCGCAAAAAAGGCTGCTCCGGCAAAGAAAGTAGCTGCGAAAAAAGCAGCGCCAGCGAAAAAGGCACCTGCGAAGAAAGCAGCACCTGCCAAAAAAGTAGTCGCTAAAAAAGCAGCCCCGGCCAAAAAGCCAGCTGCCAAAAAAGCGCCTGCCAAAAAGCGGACTCCGAACGCCGCGTTCATGAAGGCATTGACACTGAGCCCGGCATTGGCCGCAGTGTTGGGCGACAAGCCACTGCCGCGCACAGAGATCGTCAGCAAGTTGTGGGTCTACATCAAGGCCAACAAACTGCAAGACCAGATCAACAAGCGCATGATCAACGCCGATGCCAAGCTCAAAGCCGTCTTCGGCAAAGCCCAGGTGTCGATGTTCGAGATGGCTGGCCTGATTGGCAAGCACGTCAAGTAATCAGCCCTCAGGTTGATGGAAAAAGCCGGCGAAAGCCGGCTTTTTTATTGTTTATTGCCGACTCTTATATGCACCCTGACCAGACGATCCTTGCATCGGCAAATGACAAACCTACCCCACCCAGCGCCTGGAGTTATGCCACAGCTGCATCCAAGTGCTGTGAGCTGCTGCGTCATGCGGCGTCCAGCTCATCTGAATGTTGCGGAACACGCGCTCAGGGTGCGGCATCATGGCCGTGAACCGGCCGTCCGCTGTTGTGACGGCTGTCAGGCCGCCCGGGCTGCCGTTGGGGTTGGCTGGGTAAGCCTCAGTCGCCGTGCCGTAATTGTCGGTAAAGCGCATGGCGGCGATGGCTTGGGCAGCGTTGCCGCGCCCACCCAGCGCCGGATCAAAATTGGCGAAGCCTTCACCGTGAGCCACCGCGATGGGCAGACGACTGCCTGCCATGCCCGCAAAAAACAGACTGGGGGAGTCGAGCACTTCAACCTGGCTCAATCTGGCTTCAAAGCGCTCGCTGCGGTTGGTGGTAAAGCGTGGCCAGGCTTCAGCGCCAGGAATGATGTTGGCCAATTCGGCAAACATCTGGCAGCCGTTGCAGACGCCCAAACCGAACGTGTCTTTTTCAGCAAAAAAGGCTTTGAACTGGTCGGACAGCGCTGGATTAAACGTGATCGACCTTGCCCATCCGATGCCTGCGCCTAATGTGTCGCCGTAGCTGAAGCCGCCGCAGGCGACCACGCCCTTGAAGTCGGCCAATTTGGAGCGGCCAGATTGCAGGTCGGTCATGTGAACGTCGTAGGCCTCAAAACCCGCCTGGGTAAAAGCATAGGCCATCTCGACGTGAGAATTGACGCCCTGCTCTCGCAGGATGGCGACTTTGGGTCTGGACAGCATGAGCGCTGGGGCCTGAACAAGCTCAAGTTGTGCAGATGCTGGCAACTTGACATGCAAACCGGGGTCAGCAGGGTTGCCCACCGCCGCATGTTCCGCATCCGCACCTGCCGGGTTGTCGCGTTGCTGGCAAATCTTCCAGCTGACTGAGTCCCAGACCTGATGCAGGTCTTGCAGCTTGGCTTTAAACACCGCTTTGGTGTCGCGCCAGACTTGGACTTCACCTTTGCCAACGGTGAGTTGCGAATGGTCAGGCCGGGTTTTGCCGATGAAGTGGCTGAACTTGCTCAAACCGTGTTCCCGCAGGGTTTGCATCACTTCGTTGCGGATGGCCGTGTTGACCTGAATCACCGCGCCCAGTTCTTCGTTGAACAGCGCTTTTAAAGTTAGCTCGTCGCGCCGCACGCCGACCTGGCTTGCCCAGTTTTTGCTGTCGCCCACTTCCATGCGGCTGTCAGTAATGCCGTCGCCTTCGACGAGCAGCATGTCGATGTTCAAAGCCACGCCGACGTTGCCCGCAAAGGCCATCTCGCAGACGCAGGCAAACAGGCCGCCATCACTGCGGTCGTGGTAGGCCATGAGGTGGCTTTTAGCCCGCAGTACGTTGATGGCGTTGACAAGGTTCACCAGGTCTTGTGGCTCGTCCAGGTCAGGCACGTCGCCGTCTTCGCAATTGAGCGTTTGCGCCAAAATGCTGCCGCCCATGCGCGTTTGGCCTTTGCCGAGGTCAATCAAAATCAGCGTCGTGTCAGCCTCGTCGCGGTTGAGCTGCGGGGTGAGCGTGCCGCGTACGTCGGCCAACGTGGCAAACGCGCTGACGATCAGCGACACGGGTGAGGTGACTTTTTTGGCCTCGCCATCGTCCTTCCAGGTCGTGCGCATCGACAGCGAATCTTTACCGACCGGAATCGACACGCCCAGCGCCGGACACAACGCCATGCCCACGGCTTTGACGGTTTCAAACAGCGCAGCGTCTTGCCCCGGCTCACCGCAAGCAGCCATCCAGTTGGCCGACAGCTTAACGCGTGGCAGCTCAATCGGCGCGGCCAGCAAGTTGGTGATGGCTTCGGCCACGGCCATGCGACCGGAAGCTGCCGCGTTGACAACGGCCAGCGGCGTACGCTCGCCCATGGCCATCGCCTCGCCCGCAAAGCCCTGATAGTCGGCCAGCGTCACCGCGCAGTCGGCCACCGGTACTTGCCAGGGGCCGACCATCTGGTCGCGGTGCGTGAGGCCGCCCACCGTGCGGTCGCCGATGGTGATCAGAAAGCGTTTGGACGCAACGGTGGGGTGGCTCAAAACGTCAATCGCGCTCTTTTGCAGGGCTACGCCTGCCAGGTCGATGGGTTTGATGCTTTGCTTGACGGTTTTCACATCACGGTGCATTTTGGGCGGTTTGCCCAAAAGTACATTCATGGGCATATTGACTGGTACCCCCACGCTCCCCACTTCGTGTGGTTCGCTGCCCCCCGAGGGGGTCGCTGCGCCTGCGGCCCGGCTAAGCCGGTTCCGCGGCCCCGGCTTGGATGGAGAATCCGCGCCACCATCAATGAGAACCAGATCCCGCTCCTCAGTCGCCACGCCAATCACCGCAAACGGGCACCGCTCGCGCTCACAAAATGCGGTGAACTGGGGCAAAGACTCGGGCGCAATCGCCATCACATAACGCTCCTGACTTTCGTTACTCCAGATTTCTTTGGGGCTCAAACCGCTTTCTTCCAGCGGAACGGCGCGCAGATCAAACCTTGCACCTCGCCCTGCGTCGTTCGTCAGCTCAGGAAAAGCATTTGACAAGCCGCCAGCGCCCACGTCGTGAATCGCCAAAATCGGGTTAGCTGCGCCTTGTTGGGCGCATTGGTTGATGACTTCCTGGGCGCGCCGCTCAATCTCGGGGTTGCCACGCTGTACCGAGTCAAAGTCAAGGCTGGCTGCATTGGTGCCCGTGGCCATTGAGCTGGCCGCGCTGCCGCCCATGCCGATGCGCATGCCCGGCCCGCCGAGTTGGATGAGGAGCGTGCCCGCAGGAAACAAAATCTTCTTCGTCAGCCCGGCATCAATCGTGCCGACACCGCCCGCAATCATGATGGGCTTGTGGTAACCCCAGCGCTGACCTTGACTGGTTTGCTCGTATTCACGAAAGTAGCCATTCAGGTTGGGCCGGCCAAACTCATTGTTGAACGCCGCGCCGCCCAGCGGGCCTTCTGTCATGATTTGCAGCGGACTGGCGATATGGTCTGGTTTGCCATAGCTGCTGTCGAACAGCTTTGACACGGTGAACCCGGTCAAACCCGCCTTGGGTTTGGAGCCGCGCCCGGTCGCGCCTTCGTCGCGTATCTCGCCGCCTGCGCCAGTCGATGCACCGGGGAATGGCGAAATCGCTGTGGGGTGGTTATGGGTTTCAACCTTCATCAGGACGTGGGTCAGCACGTCGTTGGAAGCGCTATATATTTGGGAGCTGCTTGCACCCGTATTTATTGGGCTAGAGTCTGATTTGGCACCTGAAAACGGCGATTTGGCGGTAAAAATTTGCCTTTTGGAGCCTTCCATGATGGAGGCGTTGTCTGAATAGGCCACCACCGTGTGCTGCGGGTTCAGCTTTTCAGTGTTGCGGATCATGCCAAACAGGCTGATGCCCTGAGCCACGCCGTCAATCGTGAAGTCGGCGTTGAAAATCTTGTGGCGGCAATGCTCGCTGTTGGCTTGGGCAAACATCATCAGCTCAACGTCGGTCGGGTTGCGCTGCAGTTGTGTAAAGGCGTTGACCAGGTAGTCGACCTCATCGGCGGCCAGCGCCAGGCCAAACTCGACGTTGGCCTGTTCAAGGGCAGCTTTGCCCCCAGCCAGCACGTCAATGGTTGCAAGCGGGGCGGCTTGCAGTTCAGTCAACAAAACAGCGGCCTGCGCACGGTCCGTCAAAACGCTCTCGGTCATGCGGTCATGCAGCAGCGCGGCAACCTGATGGCGCTGCTCGTCTGTCAAGGCGGCTTTGCCAAACAGGCCAGACTTCAGCAACACGCGGTATTCGGTGATGCGTTCGATGCGTTTGACGGCCAAACCACAATTGCGGGCAATGTCAGTGGCTTTGGACGCCCAAGGCGACACCGTTCCCAAACGGGGCGAGACGATAAACACAGCCTCTTCCTGCTTTTTCCCGTCTGCCGGTTTGCAGGGCTCACCATAAGTCAAAAGGGCCGCGAGTTGGGCTTTTTCATTATCTGTCGGCACAGTTTCAGTGGCCACGAGATGCACAAACCGGGCGTTGATGCCGACAATCTTGCTGCTGAAAGTGTCGTTCTGGGCTTGCAGCCTGGATAAAAGCTGCTGGGCGCGAAAGTCGCTGAGGGCAGAAACAGGGAAATGGGTAGAGCTGGCGCCCTCAAATATGGTCAGATGCAGTGTCACGGTGGGGCTGGCCTGTGAAGGGTTGGGAGGCGGACCTGAATTTTAGCTTGTCACCATCCAAAGCAAGGCCTGTACAGCGGTGGGATAATCCGGCGATGACGATTACATACAAAGACGCCGCAGGCATTGAAGGCATGCGGGTGGCGGGCAAACTGGCTTCTGAAGTGCTGGACTACCTGACACCGCACATCAAACCCGGCCTGACCACCAATGACATCGACCGCCTGGCACATGACTACATGACGCAGGTGCAGCACACCATACCCGCGACGCTGGGCTACCAGCCGCAAGGCTATGCGGCCTACCCCAAGTCACTGTGTACATCGGTCAACCACCAGGTTTGCCACGGCATACCGAACGACAAACCACTCAAAAAGGGCGACATCGTGAATGTGGATGTCACGGTGATCAAGGACGGCTGGCATGGCGACACCAGTCGCATGTTTTTGGTTGGCGACTGCTCGATTGCTGCCAAGCGGCTGTGCACCGTTACGTTTGAGGCGATGTGGCAAGGCATCATGCGCGTCAAACCTGGCGTCAGACTTGGAGATATTGGTTTTGCGATCCAGCAATTTGCCGAGCGGCAGGGCTTTTCAATCGTGCGCGAGTTTTGCGGCCACGGCATTGGGCAAAAGTTTCATGAAGACCCGCAGGTTCTGCACTACGGCAAGCCGGGCACGCTGGAAGAACTCAAGCCCGGCATGATTTTCACCATTGAGCCGATGATCAACGCCGGCAAGCGTGACATCAAGGACGGCCCTGAAAAAGACGGCTGGTCTATCGTTACTCGTGACCATTCGTTGTCTGCCCAATGGGAGCACACCGTGCTGGTTACTGAGACGGGTTACGAGGTGCTGACCCTGTCAGCAGGCAGCCCGGCGATTCCGGCCTTTGTGCCGCAAGTTGCCGCGCAAGAAGCAGTCGCCGCCTGACCTTTTAGCCCAACATGCCGCAACTGGCCGAAACACGCGCGCAATACCGTACTGGCAAAGCCGCCCTGTTTGAATCGCTGGCCACCAGTGGCGCTTCAACACGCGGCATACGCGGTACGCTGCAAAAACTGGCCAGACACACCGACGACACGCTACAAAAACTGTGGGGCCTGGCGGGTTTTGCCCCTGATGCGTGTCTGGTAGCTGCAGGCGGTTACGGCAGGGGTGAGCTGTTCCCGCATTCCGACGTGGATGTGCTGCTGCTGCTGCCAGACGACAGCGCTGTTGATGACAACCCGCTTTTGAAAGCAAAAATAGAAACCTTCATCAGCAATTGCTGGGACAGCGGGCTGGAGATCGGCTCCAGCGTGCGTACCGTGGCCGAATGCGCCAACGAAGCCGCCAAAGACGTGACGGTGCAAACATCACTGCTTGAGGCGCGTCTGGTGACGGGCAACAAAAAAAACTTTGACCGATTGAAAATACATCTGGCCAGCGCGCTGGATGCCAAAGCTTTTTTCATCGCCAAAACACTGGAGCTGCGCCAGCGCCATAACAAGTTTGAAGACACCCCATACGCGTTAGAGCCCAACTGCAAAGAGTCCCCAGGCGGCCTGCGCGACCTGCAGGTTATTTTGTGGGTGGCACGTGCGGCCGGGCTGGGCAAGTCCTGGGACGATCTGGCCAAAAACGGCTTGGCCACGCCATTTGAAGTCAAGCAGATCAAGGCCAACGAAGCGTTGCTGTGCCTGATTCGCGCTCGCCTTCATTTGCTGTCTGGCAGACGTGAAGACCGCCTGGTGTTTGACATGCAAACGGCAGTGGCGACCAGCTTTGGTTATGTCAGCCAGATTGACACCAATGGCCGCCTGCTGCGCCGGTCAAGCGAAGCATTGATGAAGCGCTACTACTGGGCCGCCAAGGCCGTGGCGCAGCTCAACCAGATTTTGCTGCTGAACATTGAAGAGCGCCTGAACCCCAACACCTACCTGCTGCGCCCCATCAACGAACGCTTTTTAGAGAAAGCCGGCATGCTGGAAGTGGCGAGCGACGATTTGTATGTGCGTCAGCCACATGCGATTCTTGAGACTTTTTTGTTGTATGAAACAACGGTAGGCATCAAGGGTTTGTCTGCCCGCACCCTGCGCGCCCTGTACAACGCACGCGGCGTGATGACCGCCAAATTTCGCAACGACCCTGTCAACCGTGACACCTTTCGCGCCATCTTGCAGCAGAGCGAAGGCATCACCCACGCCATGCGCTTGATGAACCAGACATCCGTGCTGGGCCGCTACCTGTGGGTGTTCAGAAAAATTGTCGGGCAAATGCAGCATGACCTGTTTCATGTGTACACGGTTGACCAGCACATTTTGATGGTGCTTCGCAATGTACGGCGTTTTTTCATGGCCGAGCATTCGCATGAGTACCCGATGTGTTCACAGCTAGCCGCAGGCTGGGACAAGCCCTGGATTTTGTACATTGCAGCCCTGTTTCATGACATTGCCAAAGGCCGTGGGGGTGATCATTCGGTGCTGGGCTGCAACGACGTGCGGGTGTTTTGCAAGCAGCACGGCATTGCCATTGAAGATGCCAGGCTCGCCGAGTTTCTGGTCGGCGAGCATTTGACCATGAGCCGCATTGCGCAAAAAGAAGACCTGAGCGACCCGGAAGTTATCACCGCTTTTGCCAAACGTGTCGGCAACGAGCGTTACCTCACGGCGCTGTACTTGCTGACTGTCGCCGACATACGCGGCACCAGCCCCAAGGTATGGAACGCCTGGAAAGGCAAGCTGCTCGAAGACCTGTACCGCTACACGCTGCGCGTACTCGGCGGCCGTGCGCCTGATGCCGATGCCGAAGTTGAGGCGCGCAAGCGTGAAGCCCTGACCACGCTGGCGCTGCACGCCGAGCCGTTTGAAGGCCACAAGGCTCTGTGGGAAACGCTGGACGTCAGTTACTTCATGCGCCACGACGCCAGTGACATTGCCTGGCATGCCCGCCAGTTGTCTCGCCACGCTGGCAAAGCCAGAGCCATCGTGAGGGCACGCCGTTCATCGGCTGGTGAGGGCATGCAGGTGCTGGTGTACACGCCGGATGCACCGGATCTGTTTGCCCGCATTTGCGGTTACTTTGACCAGGCTGGGTTCAGCATTCTGGATGCAAAAATCCACACCTCCAAAAACGGCTACGCGCTGGATACTTTTCAGGTCATCAGCCCTGACCTGAACGACGAAGCCGACCCCTCCCGCGACCATTTTCGCGAGCTGGCAGCCATGGTGGAGGCCGAGCTGGACAAAACCATCGAAACACCTGGCGAGTTGCCTGCACCCAGCATGGGCCGCATCTCGCGCCGGGTTAAAAGCTTTCCCGTTGCGCCGCGTGTTGACCTGCGGCCCGACGAAAAAGCCCAGAGGTGGCTGCTCAGCGTGTCCGCCAGCGACCGCGCAGGCTTGCTGTATTTGATCGCCCGGATTCTGGCCAAGCACGGCATCAATTTGCAACTGGCCAAAGTCACCACGCTGGGGGAGCGGGTAGAAGACACGTTTTTGATCAGCGGGCCAGAGCTGCAGCACAACCGGGCTCAGATTGCCATTGAGACGGAGTTGCTTCAGGCTTTGAACGCCTGACGTTCAATCGTCGTCGGACGCATCCAATCCGGGAAACAACACCTCGGTAAAGCCAAACTGGGTGAAGTCTTTGATGCGCATGGGGTACAGCTTTCCAATCAAGTGGTCGCATTCATGCTGCACCACCCGCGCATGAAAACCATCCACCGTGCGGTCAATCGCGTCCCCATATTGGTCAAACCCGGTGTAGCGGATGTTTGAAAACCGAGGCACGACACCACGCAAACCGGGTACAGACAGGCACCCTTCCCAGCCGTCTTCTTCAACGCTGCCGAGTGGCGTGATGACCGGGTTGAGCAGCACGGTACGCGGTACCAGCGGCGCATCAGGGTAGCGCGGGTTTGGCGCATCGGTACCAAAAATCACCAATTGCAAATCAACCCCAATCTGTGGAGCCGCCAGACCAGCGCCATTGACAGAACGCATCGTGTCAAACATGTCGCTGATGAGCAGGTGCAGCGCGTCGGTGTCGAATTGCGTGACGGGCGGGGCAATGCGCAAAAGGCGCGGGTCGCCCATTTTGAGGATGGTGTGGATGGTCATGTGTTGAGCATACCCAGTAACTGAGTTTCATCCATCACCGCCACCCCTAATTCCCGCGCCTTGTCCAGTTTGCTACCCGCATCCGCACCCGCCAGCAAATAATCTGTCTTCTTGCTCACACTACCTGCGACCTTGGCACCGGCTGCTTCCAGCATGTCTTTAGCCTGGTCGCGGCTGAGGGTGGGCAGCGTGCCAGTGATGACGAAGGTTTTACCTGACAGCGGCTTGGGCGTTACCACTGCTGGCTCGCCCTCTTCCCACGTCACGCCGCAGGCGCGCAGTTGTTCAACCACCTCCCTGTTGTGCGGCTGGTCAAAAAAGGTTCGCAGGCTTTTGGCAACGATCGGGCCAACGTCGCTCACCATCAACAGCTGCTCTTCAGTCGCATCCATGATGGCGTCCAGCTTGCCGAAGTGCCTGGCCAGTTCTTTGGCAGTGGCCTCACCCACATGGCGAATGCCAAGGCCAAAAACAAAACGTGGCAGCGAGGTTTGCTTGGACTTTTCAAGTGCCTCCAGCAGATTCATGGCTGATTTGTCGGCCATGCGGTCCAGATTGGCCAAGGCTGTCAAACCGAGTTTGTACAAGTCAGGCAGCGTGCGGATGATGTTGGCATCGACCAACTGCTCGACCAGCTTGTCACCCAGGCCATCGACTTCTACCGCGCGGCGGTGGGCAAAGTGCAGAATAGCCTCTTTGCGCTGCGCCCCGCAAAACAGCCCGCCCGTGCAGCGGTAATCAGCCTCGCCCTCTTCACGCACAGCGCTTGAGCCGCAGACCGGGCAACTGCGTGGCATGGTGAAAATGTCTGACCCTGACACGCGCTTGTCCAGCAGCACGCTGACGACTTCGGGAATCACGTCTCCGGCACGGCGCACCACCACGGTGTCGCCTACCCGCACGTCCTTGCGGCGCGCTTCATCCTCGTTGTGCAGCGTGGCATTGGTCACCGTCACGCCACCTACGAACACCGGTGCCAGCTTGGCCACGGGCGTGAGCTTGCCTGTGCGGCCCACCTGCACGTCGATGCTGAGGACGGTGGTCAGTTGCTCTTGCGCCGGGTACTTGTGGGCCACAGCCCAGCGCGGCTCACGGGTGACAAAACCGAGCTGCCTTTGCAGCGCCAGGCTGTTGACCTTGTAAACCACGCCGTCAATGTCAAACGGCAAATTGCCCCGCGACTGCCCGATACGCTGGTGATACGCTATTAATTCAGGAGCTGCTTGCGCCAGTATTGTTTGGTCTGCAACCGGAAAGCCCCACTTTTTCAAGGCCTGCAGCAGTTCAAAATGGGTTTCAAAGGCCGGGCCGCCTGCTTCAGGCGGTGTGATGTCGCCCAAGCCGTAAGCAAAAAAGCTCAAGGGCCGCTGCGCTGCAATGCTGGGGTCTAGCTGGCGCACTGCACCAGCAGCTGCATTGCGCGGGTTGACGAAGGTTTTTTCACCCTTGATGCCCTGGGCAATTTTGGCGCGCTGGCGCTCGTTCAGGGCTTCAAAGTCATCGCGCCGCATGTAAACCTCGCCGCGCACTTCCAGCACGGCAGGTGCATCTTTGGGCAAGCGCAGGGGGATTTGATTAATCGTCCGTATGTTCTGGGTCACGTCTTCACCCGTTTCACCGTCGCCCCGCGTGGCAGCTTGGAACAGCACGCCGTTTTCATAACGCAGGCTCATGGCCAGACCATCAAACTTCAGCTCCGCCACATATTCAACGGGTGGATCGGCTTCGCTCAAACCCAGCTCTTTGCGAACACGGGTGTCAAAGTTTTGCGCACCTGTGGCTTCGGTATCCGTCTCAGTGCGGATGCTGAGCATGGGCACTTTGTGGCGCACGCTGGCGAACGCATCGAGCGCCTTGCCGCCCACGCGCTGGGTGGGTGAATCTGGCGTTAAAAGCTCGGGGTGCTGTGCTTCCAGCGCTTGCAGTTCCTTGAACAGCTTGTCGTACTCAACATCGGGAATCGACGGCTCGTCAAGCACGTAGTAGCTGTGGCCGTGGGCATGAAGTTGCTGATGCAACGCTTTGCTGCGCTGTGCAGCGTTAGCAGGCTGCTCTGGCGCACTGCTGAACAGGTCGTCAGTCACGGTGCTTAACTAAACAGCCGCCGCGCAAGCACCGAGCCCGCCGACAAATCGCGCTCGTCCAGCGTGTCGTAAAGCTGTTCCAGCTCGCTGCCGATCACGTCCATCGCCTCTGGTGCAATCGGGTTGCCGTTGTCGTCCATCACCACGCCGCCCATGTTGCTGGCCAGCGCAGCGGCTGATTCGCGCATGCGTACGAAAGGTTGCACGCTTCGCGGTACCTGCGGCACGTCCAGCGACAGCGTGAATTCACGCAGCGCGGTTTGCTCCGGGTCTTCAGCCATCGCGGCCTGTGTGTCAAATGCCAGTCCCAGCAGCGGAGCACCGCCACGCTCGGACGCAGGCAACACCATACGGCCTGGAATCGAGCCAGCCACAAAGCCCAGACGGGCGGCGTTTTGCGCCACATAACCGGGGCTCCAGGCCGTGCTGAGGGCACGCAGGGTAAAACTGAGTTGCGCGTCATGGGCGCTGGCAAACTGGTCCAGCTCACGGGCTCGCGCGACTTCATCGCCCATTTCTGGAATCTCCGGTTCGCCGCCAATTGCATCGGCAAAGGCCTGGGTTTTCATGACAAATTCTGAGTACTCGATCTGGTTCAGCGCGCCAAGCCGATTGGCCAGCTGCACGCCGCATTGAAAGGCGCTGTAGCGTTGGCCAGCGCCGGGCAATTCCCAAACGCTGGTGGCAATGTTCAGGCCTTCAACGCCAAACGGCTTGCTGCCTGCACGGCGAGTCGCAGGCATGGCAGCCAGGGCAGCTTCGCCCGACACAACGTCGTCAACCAGCACCGGTGCAATGACATCTATCAGTGCGTCAAGACCGGGCTTTTTCTCCATGCTGGGCAGCAGTGCAAAGTGACTCAATGAAGCCGGGCCAGGATCGCCGTCAAAGCTGGGTTCTTGCCGCTGTGAAAACTCGTCATTGGCAGTGGTGACTGGGGGCTCTGCGACGGGCGCCTCGGGCGTGGCCAACTTGGGCTGATTCTTGCGAGCTGACCAGGCGCTGTGCGCCACCACCCCTGCCAGCACCAGACCACCCGCAATTGCCAAACCGATTTGCAAGTTACTCAAGCCGCCTCCGCAAAGCCTAAAGCGGCTTCCATGTCCACCGCCACGATGCGCGACACGCCCTGCTCCTGCATGGTCACACCAATGAGTTGCTCGGCCATTTCCATCGCAATCTTGTTGTGGCTGATGAACAGAAACTGGGTTTCCTTGCTCATGGATTTGACTAATTTTGCATAGCGCTCGGTGTTAGCATCGTCCAGCGGTGCATCAACTTCGTCCAGCAAACAAAACGGTGCAGGGTTGAGCTGGAAGATGGCAAACACCAGCGCAATGGCCGTCAGCGCTTTTTCACCGCCTGACAGCAGCGCAATGCTCTGGTTTTTCTTGCCGGGTGGCTGGGCAATCACCTGCACGCCAGAGTCCAGAATCTCTTCGCCGGTCATTTTGAGCTGCGCGTTGCCGCCGCCAAACAGCTCGGGGAACATGCGGCCAAAGTGTTCGTTGACCTTGTCGAAGGTGCTGCTGAGCAATTCGCGCGTTTCAGCGTCGATTTTCTTGATGGCATCTTCCAGCGTGGTCATGGCTTCGTTCAGGTCGGCCGATTGCGCGTCTAAAAACTGCTTGCGTTCGCGTGCCGTGGCCAGTTCGTCAAGGGCCGCCAGATTGACGGCACCCAGTGATGCAATTTCGCGATTGATGCGGTCAATGTCACCCTGCATACCCGTCACGCGTACATTGCCCTGCTCGATGGACAGCGCCAGCGCGGCCATGTCGGCCTGGGCATCCACAAGTAACTGCTCATACTGCTCAAAGCCCAGCCGCGCGGCTTGTTCTTTCAATTGAAGCTCGGTGATGCGCTGGCGCAGTGGCTCGAGCTCACGCTCCAGACTTAAACGGCGCTCGTCACTGGCCCGCAGCTTGGTCGTCAGGTCATCGTACTGACTGCGCTTGGCACCCAGGTCAGCTTCTCGCTCCAGCTTCAGGCTCAGTGCTGCTTGCAGGCCTGCTTGCGCGGCGGCGTCTGTCAGGCGCGAGAGTTCTTCTTTGGCACGCGTTTCTTCCTGGGCAATCGTCTCAAACTGCTGCGCAGCAATTTGAATGGACCGGGTCAGCTCTTCGCGCCGCGCGGTCAGGGCACGCAGGGCAAATTGCGCTTCCTGGCTTTGCCGCTCCAGCGCACGCTGCTGCTCGCGAGACTCGTTGAGTTTGCGCTCAACCTCAATCACGCGGTCGTCAAACTGCGCATGGCGCTCCTGGCTGTCAGCCAGTTGCATGTCGAGTTCCTCAAAGCGGCCTTCGGCGGTCACTTTGCGTTCTTCCAGGTCACCTAACTGCGCTTGAATCTCACCCATGTCGAGCTGGATTTGTTCGCTGCGTGCGCGTGTTTGTTCAGCCAACTGGCTCAAGCGCAACACCTCTACCTGCAACTCATGCGCCCTGCTTTGGCCTTCAGCTGCCTCACGTCTTGCCGTGGCCAGGCGTTGCGCGGCATCTGCATAAGCTGACTCAGCCCGCATTGAAGCGCTGCGCGCCTCGTCGCTGATCAAGGCTTGCGCTCTGAGTTCTTTGTCCAGGTTTTCAATTTCTTGTGCGCGACCCAGCAAGCCGGCCTGCTCAGAGTCTGGCGCGTAAAAGCTGACGCTGTGCTGCGTGACAACGTGGCCACTTTTAACGTAAATCGCCTCACCGGCCTGCAGCTTGTCACAGGCGGCCAGCGCATCGTCAAGACTGGCAGCCGTGTAGCAGCCGTGCAGCCAGTCACCCAGCAGCGCCGACTGGCTGGCGTCGTTCAAACGCAGCAAGTCTGCCAGCGGCTTTAAAGCGATGGCGTTATTCGATTTGGCGGGTGCCCCCCCCACAGGCGGCGAGTAAAACGACAGCTTGGCTGGCGGGTTGCCCGCGCCATCCATACCGGCAAAGCCGCGCACCATGTCCAGTCTGCTGACCTCCAGCGCGCCCAGGCGCTCGCGCAAAGCGGCTTCCAGCGCGTTTTCCCAGCCTTGCTCGATGTGGATGCGGCTCCACAGGCCTTGCAAACCGTCAAGCCCATGCTTGGCCAGCCAGGGTTTGAGTTTGCCGTCAGTTTTGACCTTTTCCTGCAGCGCTTTCAAGGCATCCAGCTTGGCCGACAGGTCCGCGCGTTTGGCCGACTCGGTGTTGACGGCCAACTGTTTGGCGCGGCGGTCTTCGTCCAGTTGCGGCACGCTGTCTGTCAGCTCGTGCAATCGCGCTTGAGCTTCAAGCTGGCTTTCCTGCGCCGCTTCAAACTGGCTGGTTAAATGTCCCAGCCGAGCCTCATCGGGCGCGTTCAATGCATTGCGGTCGGTGGTGAGCTTTTCCAGCCGCAAGCTCAATGCGCGCGACTGTTCACTGATGTTGCGCTGGTCTGCCGCCAGCACCTGGATTTGCTGCTGCACCTGCGCCACACCTGTGCGCTGCTCGTTGGCTTTGGCCTGTGCGCTGCGCAGGGCTTCTTCCAGCGCGGGCAGTTGGGCGTGTTGTTCTTCGCTTTGCGCGGCCAGCAGCTCGGCTTTTTCTTCGCCTTCCAGGGCCAGTCCGGCCAGATTTTCCGTTTCTGCCGCCGCATCGTCTTTGCGGGTGGCCCACTGGGCGGTTTGCTCCTTGAGTTGCGCCAGGCGCTGTTCCACCCGCACCCGGCCATCGACCACAAAGCGGATTTCAGCTTCCAGCCGCCCGACTTCGCTGCTGGCCTCGTACAGTTTGCCCTGCGCCTGGTTGACGTGGTCGCCGGCGGCGTAATGCGCCTGGCGAATGGTTTCCAGATCCGCCTCGATGTGGCGCACATCGGCCACGCGACTTTCCAGGTCGTTGACTGCCTTTTCAGCATCGGCCTTGACTTTGGCCTGGTCGCCTTGCGCATCCAGCCGCTTTAAAAACCAAAGCTGGTGCTGCTTCAAAGTACCGTCAGCCTGCAAGGCGTTGTAGCGCAAAGCCACTTCGGCCTGCTTTTCCAGCCGGTCCAGATTGGCGTTTAGCTCCCGCAGAATGTCTTCAACGCGGGTCAGGTTTTCGCGTGTGCCCTCCAGTCGGTTGGCGGTCTCGCGGCGGCGTTCCTTGTATTTGGATACACCTGCGGCTTCTTCCAGAAACAGGCGCAGCTCTTCAGGCTTGGACTCAATGATGCGGCTGATCGTGCCCTGGCCAATGATGGCGTAGGCCCTGGGCCCCAGGCCCGTGCCCAAAAACACGTCCTGCACATCGCGGCGGCGCACCGGCTGGTTGTTGATGTAATAGCTGGATGTGCCGTCGCGCGTCAGCACGCGCTTGACGGCAATTTCGACAAACTGCCCCCACTGGCCACCGGCCCGGTGGTCGGCGTTGTCAAACACCAGCTCGACACTGGAGCGGCTGGCAGGCTTGCGGGTGGTGGTGCCGTTGAAGATCACATCCTGCATTGACTCGCCGCGCAGCTCGGAAGCCTTGGACTCGCCCAGCACCCAGCGCACCGCGTCCATGATGTTGGACTTGCCGCAACCGTTGGGCCCCACCACGCCCACCAGTTGCCCAGGCAGCACAAAGTTGGTCGGCTCGGCAAACGACTTGAAACCCGACAGCTTGATGGAATTAAGACGCAAAAGGCAACCCGTTGATGTGACGCATGTATGACGTATTTATGTATTTAAGCTGTTGATTTAAAACGCTTTTGTTGCTCGGTGGCCAAGCGGCGCCAAAAATCACAAACGTCAATGTTACCCGAGGCCCGCATGGGCAAATTAGAGGCAAATACCGGGGGCAAAAATTACTTTTTGAATTGACGAAAAGCCAGCACGAGACCGGCCACCGCAATCACCGCAAAACACACAAACGACCAGTTGGCAATCGACAGGCCCAAAAAGGTCCAGTCAATCTTGCTGCAGTCGCCACTGCCCTTGAAAATCATCGGGATCGCGCGTTTGAGGGGAAAGGTTTCAATCATGCCGAACAGGTCACGCCCGCACGATGCCTCTTGCGGCGGGTACCACTGCAAAAAGCTCTGCCGCGCGGCCACAAAAGCCCCCAGACCCGACAGGAGCGCCATCAGGCCAGCGCCAGCCACCAGCCAACCTTTGCGATGCGCAAAAGCCGTCACACCGGCAACCACAGCTACCAGCACCAGCGCATAGCGCTGCACGATGCACATCGGGCACGGCTCCAGCCCCACGCCATGCTGCAGATACAAACCAAACGCCAGCATGGCAACACAAGCTGCGCAAATGAATGCCAACAGGCGGCGCGGCTGGTCTAAACACGTCATGAGCATCGAAAACCTTTTTAAACGAATGAATCAATTGTCCACTCGTTCGGGCGTGTGGGTTGGAGATAAGTTCCGTGTTTTTTGGCGCTGAAGCAGCTTGCAGAGCACCAAAAACAGCATTTTTAAGCACAAAAAAGCCGTTTTAACCAATCAATACGGGCGCAACCAGCTCCTGATTAAAGAGCATATTATTTCTGCTGACATCATGCCGCACACCGAAATGTCAGGTTGACCCGTCTGCGTCCCCAAACCGGATGCATGCCATCGGCCAGTGCCGCCACGCCATGAAAGGTCAAACGCGACGGCCCACCCCAGACCACCACATCGCCGTGGATGAGCCGCAAGCGTTGCGGCTTGTCAGTGCGCTTGAGTCCACCGAACAAGAACGCGGCAGGCAAACCCAGCGACACCGAAACGATGGGCTGCGCAAAATCTTTTTCGTCCCGGTCCTGGTGCAAACCCATTCTGGCACCCGGCAGGTACTGGTTGACCAGGCAAGCATCGGGTTTGAAGTTGGCGTAGCCACCATGGGCAGCGGCACTGACAGCCAGAGCCAGCCAATCTGGCGGCATCTTCGGCCAGGGTTTGCCACTGGCCGGGTCGCATGGCACATAGTTGTAGCCGCTTGGGCCAGAGTCCCAACCCAGCGCACCGCAATTGCTCATGGCCACAGACATGGCCTGCCCGCCGGGCGTGACCAAATGGCGCAGAGGAGCTTGCACCGTGACAGCGTCAAAGCCTGCCAGCAGCGCATCAGACCAGGCGAGCGCAAAACCGCTCAGCAGCAGCGCACCGGGAGCAAGCAGTTGGTCAGACTTGCCAGCATGCGGCAGATCGTCAAAAAGGTCGTTCGTCATCGTCTGCGATGAAGAATATCACCGCATCCAGACGGCAAACCTTACTCAGGTGGCAGGATCATGGCCAGCCGTTCGCTCAGGCCGTCGGCCCTGTCAGGGCCAGCAATTTCTTCAACGTTGATGATGATGTCTCTGGCAATTGCCAACATCGATTCACGGTCTTTGGCAGCGCGCAGCTAGTCGCGTAAATGGTTGGCCAGCTCGGGCATTTTGCGCACAAACATGCGTTCGACAATGTCAAACAAAAACATGCGGGTGGTGGCTAGGGAGCGCTTGCCTTCAAAATTGTCTGCTGATGTCTTCAACGCTTCAACGTTGCGGGACACGGTGTCCAGGCCTGTAAAACCAGCAGCTTTGGGGGCCGTTACAGCGGGCTCCAGAGGCGCTGGCCGTGACTGCGCTGAAAAATTGGGCGATTTTGCAGTCTGGGAGACGGCAAAATCGGTCATGCGGGCCGCCTTTGAGCCCAGGCTTTCAGCGGGAAGCAAGTAGCCATCGGCCACCAGCTTTTGGACCAGGCCAACATCGCCTTGCACCAGCCAGATCAATTCGTCACGCGTTCTGATGCCATCTGCCAAAAACAGCGCCGAACGCTCACGCACGCTGAGCACCCGCTGCTTGGACGCCAACTCTTGTTTGGCCTTTTCAGATTTCAACAACGGCATAGGGAGTCTTCATTTGTAAGCACTCGTTGACGTTAACCGCCGCGTGTGACTGCGCAATGACACCCGAAAGCCCATGAAAGTTGCGGGACTAATCAGCCCCCGAAAAGCCACATCGATGCAAATAAGTGATTTTTTTTGGCTACACATGTTGCGCACGATAGACAAAGTTGACATGAGGACGACAGAATTTTGGGAATTGTCTGATTGACAACAACCCATGCGATGTCATCAACTCATCGCTCCACCTTGTTTTTTGGAATCAACTGATGAACGAAATTAAAAAAGCCCGCCGACTGATTGAAGCTGACCCCCACACCGGTGCTGCAAAAACTCTGGCCGTATTGGTGCGCGCGCTGGAGTCAGAAGAACAATTCGACCTGACGGATTTGTACAAGTTGAACTACGACAACTTCAATCTGGCCATCGACATCCTGAAAGAATGGCGACTGGACCGCTACTACTCAGGCAAGGCCAAGCTGCATGATTTGTCAGTGCAGGTCGCCACACTGAAGGCCTGAACCTGGCTGTCAACCTTGCTCAAGAGCCGTAATACTGCTTTTTCAGGCATCAAAAGTGACTCAATCCCAATGAATACGGGCGCAAGAAGCTATTCAATTCATAGCAATTTGATGGTACGACACCCCCCTCGCAAGGAGCAGCACACGGCATCAGGCCTACACTTGGGGCCTCATGCCATTCACAACTTTGGGCTTTTCGCCCACGCTCTTGCCCCTTTTGCTGCGCGCTGTCGCCAGCAAAGGTTTTATATCTCCCACCGCTGTTCAATCTTCCGCGATACCCGCCTTTTTGCAGGGGCGTGATGTGGTTTGCTCTTCGCCCACGGGATCGGGCAAAACAGCGGCTTATGTTTTGCCACTGCTCCACCAAATCAGCGAGCGCCCCGCCCGACTCGCCGGCAAAACCCAGGTGCTGGTACTGGTGCCGACGCGCGAGCTGGCGGTACAGGTAGGCGAAGCATTTGTCAGCTTTGCCGCCCACCTGCCGCACAGTGTCAAGGTGGCGGTGGTGTTTGGCGGTGTGTCAGTCAACCCGCAAATGATGCACCTGCGCGGCGGCGCGGATGTGGTGGTGGCCACGCCCGGACGGCTGATGGATTTGATTGACCACAACGCACTGAGCCTTGCGCAGGTTAAAACCCTGGTGCTGGACGAAGCCGACAAACTGCTGGACATGGGCTTTGCCGACGAGCTGGCGCGCATTTTGGCGCTGCTGCCTGCACAACGCCAAAGCGCGCTGTTTTCAGCCACCTTTCCCCCTGCCATTGAGGCACTGGCCAGCAGTTTGTTAAACGACCCGCTGCGCATTCAGGTACAAACCGAGCCGGAAGCACAACCTGACATTACCCAGCGAGCGATTGCAGTCGATGCCCCCCGCCGCACCCAGTTGCTGCGGCATCTGATTCAAACCGAAAAATGGCCGCGCGTGCTGGTGTTTGTGGCCACCAAGCATGCGGCTGAAATGGTGGCAGACAAGCTGCGCAAGGCCGATATCAACGCCGAGCCTTTTCACGGCGAACTCAGCCAGGGCAAACGCAGCCAGGTGCTAATGGACTTCAAAGCCAACGCCGTGCAGGTGGTGGTAGCCACCGACGTAGCAGCGCGCGGGCTGGACATCAGACAATTGCCGGTCGTCGTCAACTACGACCTGCCCCGCTCAGCCACCGACTACACGCATCGAATTGGCCGCACAGGGCGCGCCGGCTTGAGCGGTGTTGCTGTGAGTTTCGTGAGTGCCGCCACCGCTGCGCATTTCAAACTGATTGAAAAGCGCCATGCCATCAAGCTGGCGCTGGAGCAAGTGGCCGGGTTTGAGCCGGTAGAAGCCGCGCCCGTGAATGCAGCTGATCCGCTGGGGACGGGGGGCGTGAAAGGGAAACGGCCTAGCAAGAAGGATAAGTTGCGGGCTGAAAAAATCATTTAAAAATTGCTGCGGCCTTTGCCCACCGCAATGAATACCCTTAACCAGCCTTCTCGCTTCATTAAAGATGCTCAAAGCAAAAAGACTCCAAAACCGAAGTCCTGAAGCCTTTTAAAGCATCTTCAGCGTAAAGCTGAAGATAACGGGGTTACGAGGGCTTAGTAGCCGCCGCGTCCACCGCCGCCGCCGCCGCCGCCACCACCGTAGCCGCCGCCGTAGCCGCCGCCACCGTAGCCGCCGCCACCGCCGGAACGGCCGCCACCACCGCCGCCGCCGAAGCCGCCGCTACGTGGAGGACGAGCTTCCATCGGACGGGCTTCGTTGACGGTGATTGCACGGCCGCCGAGTGACTGGCCGTTCATGCCAGCGATAGCAGCTTGCGCCTCAGCGTCGCTGCCCATTTCGACGAAACCAAAGCCCTTTGAACGGCCGGTGTCGCGCTCCATCATCACTTTAGCGCTGGTGATAGAACCAAATTCGCCAAAAGACTGTTGCAAGTCTTCGTCGCGTACGGTGTACGGCAGGTTGCCGACATAAAGTTTGTTGCCCATGAAGGACTCCTAAAAACACATAAAACAAAAAGCGATGGGGTCCCGAAAGCACAACAAACTAAAAGTACCGCCGTAGCGCGCGAAACTGACCGATCACCAACATGTGCAATTAAATAACTACACCATTAGATTATTACCGTTAAGTTCGCGGTCGGGGGGGGGTTAGAAGCCTGTATCTGAAAGATTTGCAGGTTAAATCGCGATACTTTTGACTTTTTGATGCCAAATCGGGAAATAAATTGTGTCAGGTTGTTCAGTTTGGTCTGAATGGACCAAGGCCTGCCTGCCCACGCGCTGCAATGTTTATAGCGCTTCTGGGGCGTTTTCAATGTCGGCAGCCGTCACAGGCCGCGCTGTGCGATGACCGGGCTTGCTGGTGATCTCAACATAAAACTGCTGGGCACCGTCTTTAACCAGCGCATCGACTGCCGTCATGAGCGCCGCAAAATGAACCGCCGCTGCATCAGAAGGGCTCGCACCCAGCTTGCAGTCAAAATCCAAAAAGTCAGCGCCTTCAAGCAGGGGCTTGGCACGCTCACGTTTGACGTATTTGCGAATCTCGTACTTGCTGGCGTCCAGCAGACGATCGCGGTTTTTACCTTCGACGTTGAGAAAGAAAGTTTTTTTCAAGCCTTGGCACCCGCCGCCTGCGCTGCCAAAATAGCGTCCAGCTCTTTGCACGACGGTGCGCACACGGCTTGTGATTTGCCCAGCACCTTGCGTGTGCCCATGAGCGAGCGCGCACGATGCTTGCCGCACATAAAGCACGACATCGTGGCCGCACCAAACGAGCTGGTAGCGGCAAACGGGGAGCCTGAAACTTTGGATTTGTAGCGCAAACCGTCAGCGAGTACAGCGGTTTTGGCGTCAGCTCTTGCCATGTTGTATGTCTTTCCTGGGTTGGGTTGATGGGGCTGGTTAAAAAGACGAACTTTGCAACCAATCCCTGGTGTCAGCTGGCCGTTTGTACCGCTTTGTGCCTGTACAACCTGCTCTTTTAGCGTCCAACAAGACTGGATTTTACCGCCTAAAGCCAAGCCCACGCTTTGACTGGCTTGAGAAGCCATTTCGACGGCACTTGAAAATATTGCTAAAGTCCTTTGAGTTTTCCAATCATCAAGACACGAAAGTAGAGATTTATGGCACGCCTTGTCAAATGCATCAAGCTCGGTATTGAGGCCGAAGGCCTGGACTTTCCTCCCTACCCTGGCCCGCTGGGCAAGCGCCTGTGGGAAGAGGTCAGCAAACAGGCCTGGGCGGACTGGATGAAGCAGCAAACCATGCTGGTCAATGAAAATCGCCTGAACCTGGCCGACCAGCGGGCACGCCAGTACCTGGCACGGCAGATGGAAAGCCATTTCTTCGGCAGCGGCGCAGACGTGGTGCAGGGCTACACGCCGCCTGCGGCTTGAAGCAAACCATCCACCTTGACATTGGCTCAGGCAGCAGCCAGATTTTTTTGCGCCAGTGGCAGGCCTGGCGCAGCAACCCGCAGCGAACACGCATGCTGCACGTGGTGGCCGCAAGCAGCGAAAGCTTTCAGAACACAAGCACTGAAGACAGCCTGAAGGCGCTGGCCGAAGAGCTGCAAGCCCAGCTTTGGGGCTTGCTGCCGGGCTTTCACCGGCTGGTTTTTGATGGTGGCCAGGTGCTGCTGACACTGTGCATAGGCGATCTGGCCAAAGTCTTGCGTCAGCAGCAGTTCGAGGCTGACAGCATTGATTTTGATCATGCGGCATTTGGCGATGCAGATGCGCTTCACGCCGCCAAAGCCGTCGCCCGGTTGTGCGGGACGGGCACACGCCTGAGAAGCTCAAACGTACATGCGGGGATGCAAGCGGCACTCAGGCAGTGCGGCTTTGTGACGCAAGCCGGGCCAGATGAACTGCAGGCCATTTATAACCCCGCCTGGCTTCAAAAAGTGCCCCAACCGGTTGTGCAACCGGGGCGTTGCGTAGTGGTTGGCGCTGGTCTGGCTGGTGCGGCGGTGGCCAGCAGCCTGGCGCGGCGCGGCTGGACTGTGACCGTGCTTGACACCGCGCACCAGCCTGCCAGCGGCGCGTCAGGCCTGCCTGCAGGCTTGCTGGTGGCGCACACGTCACCAGACGACAACCCGCTGTCGCGTTTGTCGCGCTGCGGTGTTCGTATCACGCTGCAGCAGGCGCGCACCAAGCTAAAGCATGGGACGGATTGGGGTCACACCGGTGTGTTGCAGCGCGCCCTGGGAGATGCCGCGCCAAGTTTGCCGGGTGAATGGGCCCAAAGCCTGTCGGGTGTTGCCAGGAACTGGTGTTACCCGGCCTCAGGAAGAACCCTGACAGCAGCGGATCTGCCACCAGACAGTCAGGCTGTCTGGCATGCGCAGGCGGGCTGGGTCAAACCCGCTGCGCTGGTCAGGGCCTGGCTTGGCGAGACTGGCGTGAGCTGGCAGGGCAACGCCAGCGCCGCCAAAATCACTGCCACAGATCAAGGCTGGCAGGTGCAGGACGCCTATGAGCAGGTGCTGGTGCAAGCTGACCTGGTGGTCGTTTGCGCCGGCTATGCAAGCCAGGCGCTGGTGGCCAGCACGGACGTGGCGACGCCTGATTTGCAGGCCATCCGCGGCCAGGTGACGTTTGGGCTGAACCATCCAACGCACAGCCTGCCACCTTTTGCTGTCAACGGCCACGGCGGTTTCATTCCCGCCATCACCACACCAGACGGCCCGATGTGGCTGATGGGCGCGGGCTACGAGCGCGATGTGCTCACGCCAGACGTCAAACCACAGGACCACGCTGACAATCTGGCTCGTCTGCAAACCCTGCTGCCCCACGCGGCCGCTGCTTTGGCAGATCAGTTCATCCCGCAGCAGGCGCAAGGCTGGGCGGGCATTCGCTGCGCGACTCACAACCGCTTGCCGCTGGTATCAAGCCTGGGTCAGCCGGACACAAAGCCGGGACTGTGGTTGTGTACCGGCATGGGGTCGCGGGGTTTGAGCTTTGCCGCCCTGTGCGGCGAGCTTTTGGCAGCACGGTTGCATGGCGAGCCGTTGCCGGTCGACAACCAGCTGGCAAAAGCGATGGGCGCAGGCCCTGTGTGAGGAATAAAGCCTTTTTCAGCCTGAAGCGCAAAACATGCCGAAAATCGCATTTTCAGGGCGTTTTTAAGCTTCAAATAATGCTCCAGCCCAATAAAATCGGGCGCAAGCAGCTACTGAAAAAATAGCTATGAAAAACACATTGGGCGGTACAGGAACTTTTCTAACAAGCTCTCAATCCCCTGCCCTTGAAAAGGGTTTTGACAGCCCAAGTTACCAGACTGTTAAAACAAAACCAGTTTTCAAGCATGTCTGAACCCAAACAACCTGAACAAAATCAATCACTTAGCGGTGCTCCCAGCCCTGAAGAGCTGGAAGCCGCAGCGGCCGCCAATGAGCATGAGGCCATCAGTGAGCTGGCCATCGCCCAGGCTGAAGTCGCCACGCTGACCGCCAAAAACACCGAGCTGGCCGACAACTATCTGCGTGCCAAGGCCGAGAGCGAAAACTCCCGCCGCCGCGCTGACGAAGAGGTGAGCAAGGCGCGAAAGTTTGCGCTTGAGAGCTTTGCTGAAAGCCTGCTGCCGGTGGCCGACAGCCTGGAAGCCGGTTTGAACCTGCCCAGCGCGACGCCCGAGCAGATCAAAGAAGGTGCTCTAGCGACGCTCAAGCAGCTCAAAGCCGCCTTGGAGCGCAACCGCGTGATGCAAATTGACCCAGCCGCTGGCACCAAATTTGACCCGCACCAGCATCAGGCCATCAGCGTGGTGCCGTCCGAGCAGGAAGCCAACACGGTGGTGACCGTGCTGCAAAAAGGCTACCTGATTGCAGACCGCGTGCTACGCCCAGCTCTTGTGACAGTCAGCGCACCCAAATAAAGCTGACTTGAAATTCATCAAGCCAGCCACACCTCTTAAACATCATTATTTTTGAACCGAACGGAGAACATCATGGGAAGAATTATTGGCATCGACTTGGGTACAACCAACAGCTGCGTATCCGTCATGGAAGGCAATGTGCCCAAAGTGATTGAAAACTCTGAAGGCGCACGCACCACGCCGTCTATCGTCGCGTATCAGGAAGACGGTGAAGTGCTGGTCGGCACATCGGCCAAGCGCCAGGCCGTGACCAACCCGAAGAACACTCTGTACGCCGTCAAGCGTTTGATTGGCCGCAAGTTCACCGAAAAAGAAGTGCAAAAAGACATCGCGCTGATGCCTTACGCCATTGTGGCTGCTGAAAACGGCGACGCCTGGGTGGAAGTACGCGGCAAAAAAATGTCGGCCCAGCAAGTGTCTGCCGACATCTTGCGCAAGATGAAGAAAACCGCTGAAGATTACCTGGGCGAGCCCGTGACAGAAGCTGTCATCACCGTGCCTGCTTACTTCAACGACGCACAGCGCCAGGCCACCAAAGACGCTGGCCGCATTGCGGGCCTGGACGTCAAGCGCATCATCAACGAGCCCACCGCAGCCGCGCTGGCTTTTGGCCTGGACAAGCAGGAAAAAGGCGACCGCAAAATTGCCGTGTATGACCTGGGCGGCGGCACGTTTGACGTGTCCATCATCGAGATTGCCGACGTTGACGGTGAAAAACAGTTTGAAGTGCTGTCCACCAACGGTGACACCTTTTTGGGTGGCGAAGACTTTGACCAGCGCGTCATTGACTACATCGTGGCCGAGTTCAAGAAAGACAGCGGCATCGACCTGAGCAAAGACGTTGTCGCCTTGCAGCGTCTGAAAGATTCGGCTGAAAAAGCCAAGATCGAGCTGTCCAACAGTGCGGCAACTGAAGTCAACATTCCGTACATCGCGCACGACCCCGCCAGCGGCCCCAAGCACTTGCTGGTCAAGCTGAGCCGCGCCAAGCTCGAATCATTGGTGGACGAACTCATCGAGCGCACGATTGCTCCCTGCCGCACCGCCATGAAGGATGCTGGCCTGAGCGTTGGTGACATTCATGACGTGATTCTGGTCGGTGGCCAGACCCGCATGCCTAAAGTGCAGGAGGCGGTGAAAGCCTTTTTTGGCAAAGAGCCGCGCAAGGACGTGAACCCGGACGAAGCC
The DNA here is from genome assembly GCA_044378095.1 of Polaromonas sp. Taxonomy (GTDB): domain Bacteria; phylum Pseudomonadota; class Gammaproteobacteria; order Burkholderiales; family Burkholderiaceae_C; genus Polaromonas. The sequence goes on along the minus strand of JBILXX010000004.1, from coordinate 23,046 downwards.
GTGGCTGTGGGCGCTGCAATTCAAGGCCAGGTGCTGTCGGGTGACCGCACCGACGTGCTGCTGCTGGACGTGACCCCGTTGTCATTGGGCATTGAGACCATGGGCGGCGTGATGACCAAGATGATCAAGAAAAACACGACCATCCCGACCAAGTTTGCACAGACCTTTTCAACCGCTGAAGACAACCAGCCAGCCGTGACCATCAAGGTGTTTCAGGGTGAGCGCGAGATCGCATCGGGCAACAAGGGCCTGGGTGAATTCAACCTTGAAGGTATTCCGCCATCAGCACGCGGCACGCCGCAAATTGAAGTGTCTTTTGACATTGACGCCAACGGCATTTTGCATGTGGGCGCCAAAGACAAAGGCACCGGCAAGGAAAACAAAATCACCATCAAGGCCAATTCGGGTTTGAGCGAAGCCGAGATCCAGCAGATGGTCAAAGACGCTGAGCTGAACGCCGAAGACGACAAGAAAAAAGTCGAATTTGTGACCGCTAAAAACAACGCTGAAGCCATGGTTCACAGCGTGAAAAAATCACTGATTGAATACGGTGACAAGCTGGACGCGGGCGAGAAAGACAAGATCGAGACCGCCATCAAGGACATGGAAGAAGCCCTGAAGGGCGACGACAAGGCTGCCATTGACGCGAAAAACACCGCCCTGATGGAAGCCAGCCAAAAGCTGGGCGAGAAGATGTACGCCGATATGGAAGCATCAAAAGCGGCCGCTGCGGCTGCGGGCGCAGCCCCAGGTGCAGAACAAGCTCAGGCCAAGCCCGCTGACGACAACGTGGTCGACGCTGAGGTCAAGGAAGTCAAGAAGACTGACAAGGCCTGATAATTGCAAGCATATTGAAGCGGAAACCGGGAGCGATCTCGGATTTCCGCTTTGGTTTTTGTGCCTTCTGTAAAACACCTGACTGACAACGATCTTCTGACCTTCCAACATGGCTAAAAAAGACTATTACGACACCTTGGGCGTACCCAAAAACGCCAGCGACGAAGACATCAAAAAAGCGTACCGCAAGCTGGCGATGAAGCACCACCCAGACCGCAACCAGGGTGACAGCGCCAAGGCGGCTGAAGAAAAATTCAAAGAGGCCAAAGAGGCCTACGAGATGCTGTCAGACGACCAAAAGCGCGCCGCCTATGACCAGTACGGCCATGCCGGAGTAGACCCGAACATGCGCGGCGGTGCCGGTGCAGAAGGTTTTGGCGGCTTTGCTGAAGCCTTTGGTGATATTTTTGGCGGCGTGTTTGGCGAGCAGCAGCGCCGTGGCCAAGGCGGCAGGCAAGTTTTCAGGGGTGGCGATTTAAGTTACGCGATGGAAGTGACGCTGGAAGAAGCGGCCAACGGCAAAGAAGCGCAAATCCGCGTACCGAGCTGGGACGACTGCACCACCTGCAAAGGCAGCGGTGCCAAGCCTGGCACCAAGGTAGCGACCTGCACCACCTGCCACGGTCATGGCCAGGTGCAAATGCGCCAAGGCTTTTTCAGTGTGCAGCAAACCTGCCCGCAATGCAAAGGCACAGGCAAGCTGATCCCCGACCCCTGTGTGGCCTGCCACGGTGTAGGCAAGACCAAAAACAACAAAACCCTGGAAGTCAAAATTCCGGCAGGTATTGACGACGGCATGCGCATCCGCTCCACCGGCAACGGCGAGCCGGGTACCAATGGCGGCCCGCCAGGTGATTTGTACATTGAGATTCGCGTCAAAAAGCACGACATATTCGAGCGTGATGGCGATGATTTGCACTGTGCGGTGCCCATCAGCTTTACCACCGCCGCGCTGGGTGGCGAAATTGAAGTACCCACACTGGCAGGCAAAGCAGCCATCGACATCCCGGAAGGCACGCAGGCGGCCAAACAGTTCAGGCTGCGCGGCAAAGGCATCAAGGGCGTGCGCAGCAGCTACCCGGGTGACCTGTATTGCCACATCACGGTGGAAACACCCGTGAAGCTGACCGAACACCAGCGCAAACTGCTCAAAGAATTTGATGAGTCGCTGAAAAAAGGCGGTGCCAAGCATTCGCCCAGTGAAGACAGCTGGACCGACAAGCTGAAGAATTTTTTCAGCGCTTGAGGTTTGAACTGTTCAAGCAGCTCCCGAATCAGGAGCTGCTTGCGCCCGTATTCATTGGCTTGAAGCTTTATTTTGCTTGTAAAAAAGCAGGTTTCTAGTGACTTTCGGGGCTATCAGACCTGCGGCTCGGCTGGAGGCGCACTGCCCTCGACTGGCTCGCTATCGGCATCTGTGCCGTCTTCTGGCTCATCTGGCTTGCCTTCGGCTTTGCGTTTGAGTTTGTCTTCTTTTTTACGCTTTTTGGCCAGCTCTTTTTGACGTTTTTCGTAACCATAATTCGGAGTTGCCACAGGCTGCTTTCGTTTGAATGTTGTGCTAACTGTAATGCATCGCAGCAAGTGACTGGACCAAGTCATTTTGCAAGTCGCTTGCAGCCTCCAACCCGACTGAAAAGCGCACCAAGCCGCCCTTGTGTGGCCAGTTAGTCGCACGTATCGCGGGAACGTCATACGGGGCACACAGGCTCATGGGTCCGGCCCAGCTGTAGCCAAGTTTAAAAAGTTTTAAGCTGTCACAAAAACGGTCAACCTGCTCTTGTTTGAATTCAGGCTTGAAGACCACGCTGAACAAACACGCCGCGGCCATGCAGTCACGCTTCCAGATGTCATGACCCGGCGAGCCGGGCAGTGCCGGGTGCAGCACAGCAGCGACTTGGCTCTGGCTTTGCATCCACGCAGCTAAGGCGCGTGTGGCGGTGTCTTGAGCGGCATAGCGCAGCGCCATGCTGTTCAAGCCGCGCAGCACCAGCTCGACATCATCGCCTGCCACGCCAAAACCCACGCGCATGTGGCACAAGTGAATCAGGTGATGCAACGCCTCGTTTTGGGTGACGACTGAGCCCATCAGCACGTCTGCCCCGCCGCTGGGGTATTTGGTCAGGGCGTGGGCTGAAATATCTGCGCCCAGCGCAAAAGCATTGAAAGCGATGCCTGCGCCCCAGGTGTTGTCGAGCGCGGTAACGATGCCCAGCGGGTGGGCGTTTTGATGCGCTTTGACTCTGGATACCAGCGCTGGAAGATCAGGAAATTCGAGGGTAATGCTGCCCGGTGCCTCCAGCCAGACCAGCCGGGTTTTGGTATTGAGTTTGGCGGCCAGATCAGCCGGATTCATCGGGTCGTAAAACTGGTGCGTGATGCCCCAGGCCGCCAGCTCACCATTGGCAAACGCCTTGTTCGGGCCGTAGGCGTTATCAGGTATCAAGAGCTCGTCCCCCGCTCTTAAAACCGCCATCCCGACCAGCGTCACAGCCGCCAAACCGCTGGGTACAAGCGTGCAATACTTGCCGCCCTCCAGCGTGGCAATCCGTTCTTCCAGCAAAAACGTCGTTGGCGTGCCGTGCAGGCCGTAGGTGTAGCCCGTCTTGTGCTTCCAGTCGCGTGTACGCAGCGCAGCAACGCTGGGGAAGATCACAGTTGATGCCCGGTGAATGGCGGGCGGCACAGCCTCAAAGCCAAGGGGTGGCTTGTAGGGGTGGTGGATCAGGGCTGTGGGGAGTTGGGGGGCTGAATCGCTCATTGGTACATGGTACTGCTACAGGCCCACTTGGACTGCTGACTTTTCAAGCAGGGGCCGTGGAACCGGCTCTGCCGGGCCACAGGCGCAGCGGCCCCCTCGGGGGGCAGCGGCCGCACGTAGTGGGCAAGCGTGGGGGCTACACCTTCCACTTCGCCAGCAACTCGGTCGGCGACAGGCTGTCATAGCTTTCAAACGGCTGGTGAATCCAGGGATTGGTCGGCAGCAACTCGACTGAATAGTCGGGCACAAACGTAGAGACGCCTTTGGTCCAGATTACGGCGCTGCGCAGCTCGGTGATGGGGGCATAGTTGTTTTTGAGCTGGTGAATGACGACATTGAGCGTGTGGCCGGTGTCGGCCAGGTCGTCTACCAGGAGCACTTTTCCCGCGATTTCGCCTTTGGGGGTGGTGATGAATTTGGCAATGTCCAACACGCCCTGTGTCGTGCCTGCATCGGCGCGGTACGAGCTGGTGGACATGATGGCCAGTGGCTTGTCGAAAATGCGTGACAGGATGTCGCCGGGCCGCATGCCGCCGCGTGCAAGACACAGGATGGTGTCAAACTGCCAACCCGATTGATGCACCTTAATGGCGAGCTTTTCAATCAGGTTATGGTATTCGTCATAGCTGACGTAAAGGTGTTTGCCGTCTTCTGTCAACATATTGTATGCTCCTGTTTTAGTAGCTTGTTACGCCCGCATTCATTGGGCTAAATGATGATTTGATACTATAAATTGATCGAAAAAAGAAAGTAACTGAATAGTTTCCCTTCTAACAGGGGCCGCGGGACTGGCTTTGCCAGACCGCAGGCGCAGCGGCCCCCTCGGGGGGGCAGCGGCCACACGCAGTGGGCAAGCGTGGGGGTCATGCCAGGTAAGGATGCGCGAGCATGATGGTGTGGTCGCGGTCCGGACTGGTGGAGATCATGGCTATTGGCACGCCTGTAACCTGCTCGATGCGCTGAAGATACAAACGCGCATTGACGGGCAGTTTGTCATAGTCGGTGATGCCCACAGTCACGTCTTTCCAGCCGTCCATGGTTTCGTAAATGGGCTGGCAGCGGGCAATGTCGTCCGCTCCCATCGGCAAGATGTCGGTCACTTCGCCGTCCAGCTCGTAGCCGGTACACAGCAGCAGTTTGTCGATACCGTCCAAAACATCGAGCTTGGTGATGCACAAACCGCTCAGGCCATTGACCTGTGCCGAGCGCTTGAGCAGCGCGGCGTCGAACCAGCCGCAGCGACGGTAGCGACCTGTGACCACGCCGCGCTCAGCGCCAACGGTACTCATGTGGTAGCCGGGTGTGCCAGGTGTTTGCCAGTCCAGCTCCGTCGGGAAAGGTCCTCCGCCAACGCGGGTGCAATAAGCCTTTGTGATGCCCAGAATGTAGTGCAGCATGCCAGGGCCCACGCCTGAACCTGCAGATGCATTGCCCGCCACGCAATTGCTGGACGTGACATATGGGTAGGTGCCGTGGTCTACATCGAGCAGCGTGCCTTGCGCGCCTTCAAACAGCAGATTGGCACCGGCTTTGTGGGCATCATTCAGTTCGCGCGACACATCGGCCATCATGGGTTTGAGCTGCTCGGCATAGCTCATCGCCTCGGAGTAGGTTGCTTCAAAGTCAAGTGCAGCTGCGTTCAAATAAGTCGTCAGCACATGGTTGTGCAGCTTGAGCAACTCGCGCAGCTTGGCGGCAAAGCGCTCAGGATGCTTAAGGTCCTGCACACGCAGGGCCCGGCGGGCGATTTTGTCTTCATAGGCTGGGCCAATGCCTTTGCCGGTGGTGCCGATTTTTTCCGTGCCGCCCTGCTCTCGCAACGCCTCGCGGGCCGCATCAAGTGCAGCATGAAAAGGCAAAATCAACGGGCAAGCCTCGCTGATGCGCAGGCGGCTTCTGACCTCAACACCTTGCGATTCGAGCTGCGCAATTTCCTTGAACAAATGCGTGGTGGACAACACCACACCGTTGCCGATGTAGCACTTGACGCCAGCGCGCATGATGCCGCTGGGGATCAGATTGAGGGCGGTTTTAACCCCGTTGATGACCAGTGTGTGGCCAGCATTGTGGCCACCCTGAAAGCGCACCACGCCTTGGGCGGACTCGGTCAGCCAGTCGACCAGCTTGCCTTTGCCTTCATCGCCCCATTGGGTACCCACAACCACGACGTTGCGTCCAGCGGTGGCGGCTTGTTTGTTTGTGATCATCGGAGGGGTCAGTTAAAAGTTAAGGGATTCAAATGTTTCAAACAGACCGGGTCAATGGCGAGACAGCCCATTGCCCGTTTGCGTGAACCAGCTCACGGTCGCAGTCAAACTCGTTGACTTCATGCTCGTGACCGGGCAGCACGCAGACCACTGTGTCGCCTGCTGCGCGCAGTTTGGCAATGGCGGCACTCAGGGCAACATCTTCAGCCCACGGCGCACGCACGGCGGCCTTCAGGGCACGCGGCGGCAAAACAGTCACGAGTTCCTTCAGGTCCAGGCTGAAGCCCGCTGCAGGTCGGTTGCGGCCAAACACGGCACCGACTTCGTCATAGCGCCCGCCCCTGACAAGTTCTCGGCCCTGACCGTAAATGGCAAAGCGCGTGCCACTGTAATAGGCATAGCCACGCAGGTCGGCCAGGTCAAAACTAACCTTGGCAACAGCATCGACGTGGGAGGCTAGCCACTTCAAATTTTGTAGCGCCTTGCGTACGTCACCATTGGGCTGGAGGGCTTTTTCTGCCTCATCCAGCACACCGGCATCACCATACAGCTGGAGCAGGTTTTGCAAGCCCTCTCGTGAGGCGGCAGTCAAGTCCTTCACGCTGGCGGTCAGGCTGTTGAGTTCGGCGGCGTCTTTGGCGGCCAGAGCCGCATGGATTTGGCGCAACACCCGAGCGGAAATGGTCGTGCCAGCCAGCAAGCTGTTGACAATGCGCACATCGGCCATGTCAACGCTCAAATCACGGATGCCTGAAGCTTTGAGGCCTTGCAGCGCCAGCATTTGCGCCTCAAGGTCTGCTTCTGGTCCGGCGTGGCCGTAAATCTCAGCGCCAAATTGCAGGGGCTCACGGGTGGCATGCGGACGATCTGCCCGGGTGTGAAGTACCGGGCCGCAGTAGCACAGGCGGGCAACACCGCTGCGGTTGAGCAAATGGGCGTCAATGCGGGCGACTTGGGGGGTGGTGTCAGCCCGCAAGCCAAGTGTGCGGCCAGACAGCTGGTCTACGAGTTTGAAGGTTTGCAGGTCAAGTGCCTCTCCAGTACCTGTCAGCAGCGACTCGATGTGCTCCAGCAGGGGCGGCATGACCAGCTCGTAACCATAGCTGCGAGAGGTGTCCAGCCAAAGGCGGCGAAGCTCTTCAATGTGGCGTGCCTCGGAGGGCAGGACATCGGCAATTTGATCCGGCAATTGCCATGATGACGACCAGGCGGGCATGTGGTTTAGGGTGCGCTGTTAAAGACAGAATTTTACCGGGCTAAACCCGGTGTTTTTAGCCAACTGCAAAACTGGTCGCAAGTCAGTCTAAAAAAAGCATGGCAAGCAAACCCAAAACAACACTGCAAAGGCCAAAAAACCTGATTTGGCCATCACTTAATTTGAGGGCTTGCTCAAAAGCCTTTCGCCAGCTGGTGGGCGACAAAAAAGGCAGCAGGCCTTCGATGACCAGCACGATGGCCAGCGCCAGCCAGATGCTAGCCTCCATGGCCGTTTTTACTTCCTGGCTGGAGCAGCCACAACGCCACCGCCACGCATGGTCTTGAAGAACTCTGACGAGGGATCCAGAACCATCACATCGCTTTTCTTGTTAAAGCTGGCTTTATAGGCATCAAGGTTTCGGTAAAACTGCGCAAACTGTGCATCCCGACCAAATGACTCAGCATACAAAGCCGAAGCCCTGGCATCGCCCTCACCCTTGATTTTTTGTGCGTCACGGTAAGCTTCAGCAATCAGCACTTCGCGCTGCCGATCGGCATCAGCGCGAATCTTTTCGCCTTCAGCGCCACCGGTGGAACGCAGCTCGTTGGCCACCTGCTGGCGCTCGGATTTCATTCGCTGGTAAACCGAATCTGCCACCGAGGGTGGAAAGTCCACGCGCTTGATGCGCACGTCAATGATCTCAATACCGAAGGTTTTGGCATCGTCAATCAAACGCTGCTGAACGCCCTGCATGATCTTGTCGCGGTCGGTAGACAAAACGTCTTTGACTGTGCGTTTGGTCACTTCAGAGTTCAACGCATCTTGTACGACAGATGTCAGGCGAGCCTCAGCGGTAGAAATGTTGGTGCCGCCCGAGTTATTACGAATGAACTGACGGGCATCAGCAATGCGCCATTTCACCAGCCAGTCAACCACCAGATTTTTCTTTTCTGCGGTTTGAATCGAACCGGTTTCCGGGCTGTCCAGTGTCAGCACACGGCGGTCCAGAAAAACCACGTTTTGAAACGGCTGCGGCATCTTGAAACGCAAACCTGGCTCTGTGATCACTTCCTTGATTTGACCGAAGGAGTAAAGCACACCGTATTGCCGCTGGTCCACCACAAACAGGGTCGATGCCAAACCTGCGAGGACTAAAAATAATGTCGTAACGACCAAACCTAATTTATTCATTTTCTTTCTTCCTATCAACGGCCGTCGCGCTCACGCGTGCGGGTGGCATCGCGAGTACGGGGGTCAGCTGCCGCGGGTACAGCAGGCGCAACAGCTGCAGGCAATGCAGGTGCAGCAACTGCAGCAGGGTCAGATGGCTGGCCAGCGGACATCTGCATGATTTTGTCGAGCGGCAAATACAACAGGTTATTGCCCTGGCGCGAATCAACCATGACCTTGGTCACGCTTGAATAAATTTGCTGCATGGCATCGGTGTACATGCGGTCCCGTGTGACTTGCGGGGCTTTTTGGTATTCGGTCAACACCGCCTTGAAGCGCTGCGCATCACCCTCTGCCCTGGCAACCACATTGGCTTTGTAACCGTCGGCTTCTTCCTTCAGGCGCGCGGCCGTACCTTTGGCACGCGGCACCACGTCGTTGGCATAGGCCTGGCCTTCGTTTTTAAGCCGGTCCCTGTCCTGGCCTGCCTTCAGTGCATCGTCGAATGCAGCCTGAACCTGCTCAGGCGGCTGCACGTTCTGAATGTTGACGGTCTGGATCATGATACCGGTTTTGTACCGGTCCAGCTGTGTTTGCACACTTTTCACAACATCTCGCTGGATAGATTCGCGATCTTTGTTCAGGACCGTGTCCATCGTGCTTTTTCCCACCACCTCACGAATGGCTGATTCCGCAGCTTTGACCACCGCGTCATCCGGGTTGCGGTTTTGGAACAAGTAGTCCGCTGCACTTTTTAGCCGGTACTGGATGGTGAATTTGATGTCGACAATATTTTCGTCTTGCGTGAGCATGGACGACTCTTTAAGACCACCGCCAGACGTGCTCGTGCCACGGCCAATCTCTACAGACCGGAGCTGGGTAAGCGCAACAGTCTCGTGGCGCTCAATGGGATAAGGCAAGCGCCAGTTAAAGCCAGCCTCTTTGGTGCCCTTGATTTCGCCAAAGCGGGTGATAACGGCTTGTTGACCCTCCTGGACAATAAAAAAGCCGGTGCCCATCCAGATCAAAAACGCCACAGCGGCGATCAAACCTGCGCCTATGCCGGCACTTTTCATGTCGGGCTGAAAACCGCCCAAGCCATTGCCGCCGTCACCGCCACCATTGTTGTTGCCGCCCGAATTATTGGCAGTCCGCCCGCGTGCATTTTTATTGCCGCCAAACAGACCATTGAGCTTTGTATTGAAGTCGCGCCACAACTCATCCAGATCCGGGGGGCCCTGGTTGGCACCTTTTGGACGCGGTCGCTGCTCTGGCGCAGGCGTTGGCTTTTCGGGTTCTGCCGGGTCGGGCGGCGTATCAGATGACGGCTTTTCACCATCACGCCCCCAGCGGTTGTCGTTCAAATTAAACATGCCAAGGGCACGTTGTGTCAGTCTGGCAGGCCAGTCAAACAGACTCTGCATCACGGGGTTCAGTTTCATGAATACTTGCTCGCTTTTTTGAATACTTCGACATTGTGCCCAATTTGCGACGCTAACTAACCAACGACCTCAAATGTCTCGGGGGTATGCGGGCTATCCGGGACTTGCATGCAGGCAGCATGAGAGGCCAGTAACCGCCTGAGTTCGGGCAAACCTTCGCCAGTCTGAGCGCTTGCAAAGACTCGTTCTACACGGCGGGTGGCTTCAGAAAACGCGTCTTTGACCTCAAACCTGTCGCTTAACTGAAGCGGCCAGCGTGATCTGAAGCGGCCAGCGTGATTTTTCAAGAGCATCGAGTTTATTGAAGACCAGAATTTGTGGCACATCTGCCGCACCAATCTCATCCAGCACGCGCTGGACCTGCTCAATCTGCTCAAGATAGTCAGGATTGGCAGCATCAACCACATGCAGCAGCAAATCTGCATCCGCTGCTTCCTGCAAGGTTGCGGCAAAGGCGTCGACCAGGCCATGGGGCAAGTCACGGATAAAACCCACCGTGTCTGACAAAGACACCAGCCGCTGCGCGTCACCCAGATACAGTTGCCGTGTGGTGGTATCCAGTGTGGCAAACAATTGGTCAGCCGCATAGGTTTTGGCCTTGACCAACGCATTGAAAAGAGTTGATTTGCCTGCGTTGGTGTAACCCACCAGGGAGATGCTGAACGCATTGCGACGGTCACGCTGGCGGCGTTGGGTTTGGCGCTGCTTTTTGACCTTGGCCAGGCGCTCCTTACACCGCTTGATGGCCTCACCAATCATGCGCTTGTCCAGCTCAATCTGCTTTTCACCCGGGCCGCCGCGCACACCTGCACCGCCAGTTTGCCGCTCCAGGTGCGACCAGCGGCGCACCAGCCGGGTCGATGAATATTGAAGGCGAGCCAGCTCGACCTGCAATTTGCCTTCATGGCTACGTGCGCGTTGGCCAAAAATTTCCAGGATCAGCAGCGTCCGGTCATTGACCGGTAGCTCAAGGTAGCGCTCCAGATTGCGCTGTTGAGCCGGACTCAAAGCCTGGTCAAACAGCACCTCGGTCGCGCCCACCTGCTGCGCCAGCATCTTGATTTCGTCGGCCTTACCGCTCCCAATAAAAAGGGCAGCATCGGGCGCGCGACGTTTGCACGTCACGCGCTCAACGGGCTCAAGGCCAGCGGTCTGCGCAAGCAACCCGAGTTCTGTGAGATCGCGGTCAAAATTAGGCAGACCGAGATCGACACCGACCAAGATGGCCAGCGGCTTGGCATTAGCGGATAGGCTGGAGGAACTCAGCTGACGGGGCTTTCTTCCGTGTCAGCGGCTGAAAAATTGACAGCGCGCCCTGGAACGATGGTTGAAATGGCATGTTTGTAAACCATTTGCGTCACCGTGTTGCGCAGCAAAACCACGTATTGATCGAAAGATTCGATCTGGCCTTGCAATTTGATCCCATTGACGAGGTAGATGGAAACCGGAACATGCTCTCTACGCAAGGTATTGAGAAATGGATCCTGGAGTAACTGACCTTTGTTGTTGCTCACGATATTTTCCGTGTTCAAGAGTTTAGAGACCTAGACAATATCACACACAAAATGTGTGCTGTGTAGTCTTAAGCCGATTCCTTATCTTTGAAGGGGTTTGTCGACGTTTTCATCTGAATCCGCATCGGCGTACCAGTCAGGTCAAACTCTTTCCTGAATCGCCCTTCCAGATAGCGCTTGTACGACTCGCTGACATGCTCCAGAGAATTGCCATGCACGATGATGATGGGCGGGTTCATTCCGCCCTGGTGCGCATAGCGCAACTTGGGACGGAACACCCCAACGCGCTGGGGTTGTTGAAACTGGACCGCCTCCAGCAGCAGCCGCGTCAACACCGGGGTGGACATTTTTCGGTTGGCCGACGCATGGGCCTGGGCAATAGACTTCCAGACCGGCCCCAAGCCCTGGCGTTTGATGGCTGAAATGTAATGAATGGCGGCGAATTTCAAAAAACCCAGACGCGTTTCAACCGACCGTGCCAGTGTTTCACGCTGGTAGGCATCAACCGCATCCCATTTGTTGATAGCCAGCACCACAGCGCGGCCGCTTTCCAAAATATAGCCTGCGATGTGCGCGTCCTGATCAGTCACGCCCTGCGTGGCATCCAGCAAAAGCAAGGCCACGTTGCAGTTTTCAATCGCCTGCAATGTTTTAACCACGGAAAATTTTTCAATCGCCTCAAACACCTTCCCCTTGCGTCGAAGGCCTGCGGTGTCGATCAGCTCAAACTTTTGCCCAGCCCGCTCAAAAGGCACGGATATCGCATCGCGCGTGGTACCCGGCATGTCAAACGCCACCAGGCGCTCCTCACCCAGCCAGGTGTTGATGAGGGTTGACTTGCCGACGTTGGGCCGGCCAGCAACTGCCAGCTTGATGATGGAAGGGTCTTGCGGTTCGGCATCTTCATCTACCTCGGGCAAATGCAGCAGCTCCAGCGCTGTGTCAACGAGCGTGCGCATGCCCTGCCCATGCGCGGCGGACACACCCAGTACCTCACCCAGACCGAGCTCAAAAAACTCTGACAACTGAACGCCTTCCAGCATGCCCTCAGCCTTGTTGGCGGTCAGCACAGTCGGTTTGCCCAGTTTGCGCAGGTATTTTCCAATGTCATGGTCTTGCGCACTGACACCTGCCCGAGCATCCACCACAAAAATCACCACATCAGCCTCGGCCACAGCCTGGCGTGTTTGCTTGGCCATTTCCTTGTAAATACCGCTTTGCGCGTCAGGCTCAAAGCCGCCGGTGTCAATCACGATGTATTCGTGCGTGCCCAAGTTACCGTTGCCATAGTGGCGGTCACGGGTCAGGCCGGCATAGTCGGCGACGATGGCGTCGCGCGTTTTTGTCAGGCGGTTGAATAAGGTGGACTTGCCTACATTGGGGCGACCGACCAAGGCGATAACAGGTTTCACAGGGGAAATTCTTACTCGGGAACGAACCCAAAAATGCCGCCATTGCGAGTGACAGCTACCAGCGTGTTACCCACCAATACAGGTGCTGCCGCAATCGGCGACCCATCGGTGGTGAGACGATTCAGCAAGGAGCCATCTTCACGCGACAACAGGTGAACAATGCCGGCAAAGTCACCAATTGCGATTGAGCGACCTACAACCTGGGGCGCTGTCAGGCTGCGGTAGCGAAGTGCATCAGTCGTCCAGGCTCGCTCGCCATCGGTACGCCGCCAGGCTTGAACCACACCATCAGATTCTGTTCCGAAAATGCGCCTGTCGTCTCCGTGCACACCTTGAGCGCCGCTGGCGGGTTTGGTCCAGACCAAATTGCCACGCGCGGCATTGACGCAGCCCACATTGGCCTGAAAGGCTCTTGCGCAAACCACATCGCCGTCGCGGCTGACACGGCCTACCAGGTCCACCAGTCGTTCAATGTCGTTCACCCCGCGTGGCGAAGCAATCGGCGCTTCCCAGCGAATGACGCCACTGGAAGGGTTCAGCCCGGCCAAACGACCTGAAAACCCGACCACCAAAGTGTCTCCAACGGCCAGAATCACACCCGATTGCTTTAAAACGAGCGGTTCGTTGGGACGCTGCTGCGACCAGAGTTTGTTGCCTGTCAGGCCGTCAAATGCGATGACGGACCTGTCAGCAGCCACTACAAACACGCGGCCTCCAGCGACTAACGGCGCTGTATAAGCCTGAGCATTGAGCTTTTGACGCCAAACCACACGCCCATCGACAAAAGTCACCACCTCATTGGCCTGTGTGACGACAGCAGCCGTTTTACCGTCGCTGCCAACGCCGGTGGCCACTGGGCCGCCTGCGCTGGCGCGCCACAGGTCTGCGCCAGTACGCCCGTCAATAGCCGCGACCGAACCGTCACCACCTGACACAAACACCGTGTTGCCCGCAACATGCAGTTCCAGCGGGAAATTGATGCCGCCAATGCGGTTGCTCCAAACCTGTTTGGCCGACACCGCGCCACTGACGGGCTGCAATGCAGCAGGCTGCGGCTTGCTGGGTCCACTGAAATAGGACATGACCGAGCAACCTGACAAAGACGCTATTAAAATAATAGCTGCTTGCGCACGTAAAATATGGCTTAGAGGCTTAAATGATGGGTTAAAACTCACTTTTTCGTCTCCAGATCAGCCGCCGGAGCGGTTTTGAGGGGGGTATTGGCCACAACGGCTGCCGGGTCAACGCCAAGCGCGTTGAGTTTGACTTCAACCAGACGGCGGTACTCGACACGCTCATCCAGGCCTTTGTAGGCTTTTTCATATTCAGCCTTGGCTTCTACCTTTTTGCCCTGCAAGAGCAAAACATCGCCACGCCTGTCGCTGGCCAAAGGAAGAAAATCTTTGGGAAATGTTCCGGAAAGCGCCTTCAAGGCCTCGTCGTAGGCTTTGGTCTCCATCAGGATACCGGCCAGGCGCAATCTGGCAATCGATTTGTAGCTTTCGTCGACAGCTTTGTCCGTCACCCAGGTCAGTGACGCTTTCGCAGCATCAACATTGCCCTTTTCGTAATAGGTTTTGGCCGCCAAAAGGCTCGCTTGGTCGGCATAGACCGTGCCGCCAAACCGGTCTCGCATGTCCGCGAGGGAACGCTCCATACGCGACATATCGCCCGACAGCACCGCACGGTCAACTTCGTCGTACATGATAGATGCTTGCGAAGATTGGCGACTTTGCCAGTACTGGTAGCCGTTCCAGGCGGCAACTGTGCCGAAAACAGCAATCAGCACCCATGTGATGAGGTTGCCGTACTGCTTCCAGAAGTGCTTAAGTTCGGCAAGTTGTTCCTGCTCTTCCAGGTCGAGATGTTTGGCCATAAAAGTCTGTTAGAAAATCGAAGATCAGCACCTTAAAACAGCGCTGAACGAATAGGTTGATTGTAGAGTGCCAGCAAGTGGCACAAATGTCGTCTTAGCCGAGCAGTTTTTGAGCCCAGGTGGCCACGTCGTCCAGACGGCAGAGGGTTTGAACCTGCGCCGTGTCTTTTATGTCGCCGCCATCTGGTGACCGAAGTGGTTTGACGGCAACAACACCTTGCGCAAGTTCATCGCCACCAAAAATCAGCGCAAATCGGGCGCCGCTGTTATCGGCTTTTTTGAATTGCGACTTCATACTGCCCATGCTGTCAAGGCTGACACCGGCATGCATCTGGACGCTTACGCCTGCGGCTCTGAGCTGTTGCAAAACCTTCAAGACCACTGGCAACGCAGAGGTTTCGGGTATCACTGCGTAGGCATCTGGCATTGGCATGGGGACGTCTTTGCCTTGCTCCTTGATCAACTCCAGCACCCGTTCCACCCCCAGCGCCCAGCCGACAGCCGGTGCTGGCTTACCGCCGATTTGCTCGATCAGGTAGTCGTAACGGCCTCCGCCGCAAATCGTGCCCTGAGAGCCCAGGCTGTGCGTCACAAACTCGAACACCGTCAGGTTGTAGTAGTCCATACCGCGCACCAGTCGCGGGTTGATGCGGTAGGCCACACCATTGGCATCAAGCATGGCTTTGACACTGTTGAAATGCCTGAGCGATGCTTCTCCTAAAAAGTCCATCAACTGAGGCGCAGATTCGAGCATGGGCTGCATGGACGGATTTTTACTGTCAAGCAAGCGCAGCGGATTGCTGTGCAGGCGTCGCTTGGCCTCCTCATCCAGCATATGACTGTGCGCTTCAAAATAAGCGACCAGCGCCGCTCGGTGCAGCTTGCGCTCATCGGGATGACCCAGGCTGTTGAGTTCAAGATGGACGTCCTTCAAACCAAGTTCCATCCAGAGTGCATTGGCAAGCAAAATCAGCTCTGCGTCGACCTCGGCACCTGGAAAGCCCAGTGCTTCCGCGCCAATTTGATGAAACTGCCGATAGCGTCCACGTTGCGGTCGCTCATGGCGAAACATCGGCCCCATGTAATACAGGCGCTTGCCGCCTTCATACAGCATGGAATGCTCAGCCACGGCACGCACCACGCCCGCCGTACATTCTGGCCGCAGCGTCAGCGCCTCGCCATTGAGTTTGTCTTCAAAAGAGTACATCTCCTTTTCAACAATGTCGGTCACCTCACCCAGCCCGCGAACGAACAGCGGGGTGGGTTCCACAATGGGAGTGCGAATGTTGCGATAGGCGTAGTTCGCCATAAGCAAGCGAACTTTTTCTTCAAGCCATTCCCACCTTGCTGAATCCGGCGGCAGGATATCGTTCATGCCCTTGACGGCAACCAGTTTTTCGGCCATGAGTTTTATAGGGCCTCAAGAGCGGTTTTGCCAAAGCGTTTTTCTATGTAGTTCTCAACAATCGCGTGAAACTCTTGCGCGATGTTGTCGCCGCGCAGGGTAACACTCTTCTCACCATCGATGTAAACCGGTGCTGCAGGCGCTTCCCCTGAGCCCGGCAGGCTGATGCCAATGTCGGCGTGTTTGCTTTCACCCGGTCCGTTGACGATGCAACCCATCACGGCAACCTTCATTTTTTCAACGCCTGGGTACTTGGTACGCCAAACCGGCATTTGTGCGCGTAAAAAGTCGTCAATTTGCTGCGTCAACTCCTGAAATGTGGTACTGGTGGTGCGACCACATCCTGGGCAGGCTGTCACGCTAGGGTTGAAACTGCGCAAACCCAGTGCCTGCAAAATTTCTGTTGCAACCACCACTTCCTGCGTTCTTGCTTCGCCAGGCTGGGGCGTCAACGACACGCGGATGGTATCGCCAATACCTTCCTGCAACAGGATCGACAAAGCTGCAGCAGAGGCAACGGTGCCCTTGGTGCCCATGCCCGCTTCAGTCAGGCCCAAATGCAAGGCGTAGGTGTCGCGCTTGGCAAGTTCGCGGTAAACCGATATCAAGTCTTGAACGCCACTGACTTTGCAAGACAAAATGATTTGCTCGTGCTTCATGCCCAATTGTTCTGCCAAACGAGCTGAATCAAGAGCCGACGTGATCAATGCTTCGTACATCACCTGTTTGGCTTCCCAAGGCTGGGCTCGCGCGCTGTTCTCATCCATCAAGCTGGCAAGCAGCTCCTGGTCAAGACTCCCCCAGTTCACACCAATGCGGACCGCCTTGTTCCAGCGTACTGCAGCTTCGATCATCAAACCAAACTGCTTGTCGTGCTTGTCGCCTTTGCCAACATTGCCCGGATTGATACGGTATTTCGACAGGGCTTGGGCACATGCTGGGTAATCGGTGAGCAAACGGTGACCGTTGTAATGAAAATCACCAACCAAAGGAACATCAATGCCCATGCGGTCAAGCTGCTCGCGAACATAGGGCACAGCCGCAGCAGCCTCAGGTGTGTTGACTGTGATGCGAACCATCTCGGAACCTGCAATGGCCAGCTCCTTGACCTGAATGGCCGTGCCAATCGCGTCAACGGTGTCAGTGTTGGTCATTGACTGGATGCGCACAGGCGCATCGCCGCCTACCGTGACAATGCGCGAACCCCACACGACTTTGGCTTGACTGGACCTGCGAGGCATGGGCTGGGAAACTTCAATCGGGTTGCAAACTGGCACTACTTCACCTCAAATCGGGCAACGTTGTCTTTGGCAATCGCATTCACATCAAAAGCTTTGCCCCGTATTTCTACCTGAATGGCGTTGGCACGACCCACGACGACCTTCAAGGGCAATGCACCTGACGCACCAACGACCTCACCTGCCGCAAGAATGCGGCGCAATACAACCTGGCCTTTGGAATCTGTAGCTTCAACCCAAGACTCAGTTTTAGCCGTAAAAACGACAATACCATTAGGTTGAATTGATCTGGGAGTCACCACAAATGTTGGCGAAGACGAACCAGCATTGACAATCTTAGAAGCAGACGTCGGCAAAGGACTCGACACAGTCACCGTCACTGAAGTTCTGGCGGCCAAAGGCGCAGCACCAATTGCCGCAGTTGTGCTCATAACTGACATGGGCTCAGAGGAAACAACATTGGCACCTGATGTGACCAGAGGCTTGATTGGCTCCTCAGCCATAACAATGGCCGGCTTGGTTTTTTCAATCTCCAAATTTTTTACCTTGAATTCACTGAGCTCTGGTCCAATATCGTTGATGCCTGTTTTGAGAGCAGGCAAGAAAATCAGCACCAGGGCACCCAGCAGCAACACCATGCCCGCAAGCACAGCCGGCCGTGAAAGCTGAGCCCAAACGGACGGGCCAGGTCCATCTCCAGGCGATCGGAACGGCTCATTGATGCCCGTGCCTTGATAGGTCAGTTTGGGGGCATGGGTTTGCGGCAAACGAGCCAGAATGACTGTGGAATCAATTTTGAGGGTGCGGCAAACACTGGATGCCAATGCGCGTACAAACACGGCGTCGGGTAATAAATCAAACCTGTCAGATTCAAGCAATTCGAGCTTTTTAACCGGCACCTTGAGCAAGACCGCCAGCGCAGCAATATGCAGACCTGAAGCCTCTCGCGCTTGCTTCAGCAAAGCCCCCGCACCTGGAAGCTCAGCTGGCGCCGCGTCCTGTGACATGGTTGAGCTATCCGTCTCACTCATTAAATGCTCCCCGGTCATAAGCAGCGGCCTCACGGGATTGACCGAAACGTCTTTTAAGCTGGTTTGCCAGCTGCTGGACGACTTGCTGGTTGTTTAGTTTTTGTTCAATTTTGATGCCAAGCCAGAGTGTTTCAGCATTCGCCAGCTCACTGTTGTTCAAGCGGCGAATATAAAACTGGGAACGAACCAGTTCGTTGCGCTCAAACAGCAGCAACGACAGGTTATAGCCCGTCAAAGGATTGCCTGCATCGAGCTCATAAGATTTTGTCAAGCTTTGTTCAGCTTCTGCTCGCTGGCCAGCACGCACCTGACAAATCCCCTGAGTCATCAGACTTTTGGCCTGACCCGGATAGGTTGGATTGGCAATCGCCTGGCTGAACAAGCGCAAAGATTCTGGATAACGCGCCTGCTGGCACAAAAACCAGCCATAGTTATGAGCCACGTCGGCATCTCTGGGATTGATCGCCAAAGCACGCTTGAAGCTGTCCTCTGCGAGCGGCAGATCGTTCAAGCGCATGTAAACCAGTCCACGCAGGTTGTAGGCATCAACATATGTAGGATCTGCAATCAGGGCCTGCTTGAGTTCATCAAGTGCCACGTTGGTTTGTCCCTGCTCAAAATAGCCTGAAGCCAGTTCAAGTCGAAGGCGAGCGCGTCTGCGGCTTTCGGGCTCATCCGACTCTGTGACAATATCAGACTTGCCAGCAACAGGCCCGGGGGCGCCTTGGTTGTTGGCACACCCATACAGGCCAGCGGTAGCCACTGAGAGAGAGAAACACAGGGCGGTGATGCGGATCTTCATGCTGAAAGTCTTTCGGTGACAACGACCTTGATGCCGCCAAGCATACCCTGCCGCTGGGAGGCTAGGCGCTGCTTCGCACCTGTGCGGTCCTGCACATCACCCGCCAATTGCCCGCACGCGGCATCAATATCATCGCCGCGTGTTTTGCGCACGGTTGTCACAATGCCAGCATCCAGCAAAATTTTTGAAAAAGCCATCACCACAGGGGGCTTGGAGCATTTCAATCCAGAAGCTGGAAAAGGGTTAAAAGGAATCAAATTGAACTTGCTGGACAAGCCTGCGGCAGCGTATTTTTGCATCAAGGCCACCAATTGCCGTGCATTTTCAGGCTGATCATTGACGCCTTCAAGCATGCAATATTCAAAGGTGATGAAATCACGTGGCGCGGCTGCTTGGTAACGTACGCAGGCTTGCAACAATTCATCTATTGGGTATTTTTTATTCAACGGCACCAGGTCGCTGCGCAAAGCATCGTTTGGCGCATGCAGCGACACGGCCAGCGCTACAGCGCAGTCTCGCGCCAATCGATCCATCATGGGTACAACGCCAGACGTAGACACGGTTACCCTACGACGCGACAAGCCGTAAGCGTGATCGTCAAGCATAACTCGAAGTGCGGGCAACAATTGCGAATAGTTTTGAAGCGGTTCGCCCATGCCCATCATCACCACATTAGAGATGACGCGCTCACTGATTTTGAGCTCTTTTCTGAGGGTATGCTCCGCGAACCACAACTGCGCAAGGATCTCTGCAGTTGTCAAATTGCGGCTAAAGCCCTGATGCCCAGTGGAGCAAAATCTACACCCCACCGCACAGCCGGCCTGGGAAGAAATGCAAAGCGTGCCACGGTCGGACTCGGGAATGAAAACAGTCTCGATGACATTGCCAGCACCGACCTCAAACAGCCATTTGATGGTTCCATCAGCCGAGTTTTGACGTGAAACAACGTTAGGACCTTGAATGCAGGCAGAAGATGGCAGTTTCTCGCGCAGTGATTTTGCCAAATCCGTCATCTGAGAAAAGTCAGATGCACCTTTTTGATGAATCCAGCGGAAAAGCTGCGTGGCGCGAAAGCGTTTTTCACCCAAGCCTTCGCAAAAAGCAGTCAACCCTTCCAAATCGAAATCAAGGAGGTTGACTGACATGCTCAAGCTCTTAGCGAAGCTTCTGACTTCAGCGGGAGTAAATATTCATGCCAGGAAAGAAGAAAGCAATTTCGTTATGCGCTGTTTCAGCGGCATCCGAACCATGCACCGCATTGGCATCAATGCTTTCAGCAAAATCGGCGCGAATCGTACCGGCCGCCGCCTTTTTAGGATCGGTAGCACCCATCAGGTCACGATTTTTCATAATGGCGTTTTCGCCTTCAAGCGCCTGAATCATCACCGGACCAGAAATCATGAAAGAAACGAGATCTTTGAAGAAAGGACGCTCTTTGTGAACACCGTAAAACGCTTCGGCTTCACCGCGGGACAGATGAGCGAGCTTGGCAGCAACGACTTTCAAGCCAGCAGCCTCAAATCGTGCATAAATTTGACCGATGACATTTTTTGCCACTGCGTCAGGTTTGATGATGGAGAGAGTACGTTCGATAGCCATTTGCGTTCCTGTTTCTGGAGATTTTTAGAGGTATTCGAAATGAATACAGCCTCTGATTTTAACCCGCAGTCTCCAACCTTGCAGTAAATCCCTGAGGTCAACAGGTTATGTCTGAACATTGCCGTGAATGTTCCATGACCTCATTCGAAAAATCAGCGGTTACCGCCCCGATTCCCGCTGTTTCGGTTTCCGCTCCGATTGCCACCTCCAACCCTGGGGCGCTGAGCCTGTCCTTGGCGCTGCCGGGTGAACGTATCAGCGCCTATATACCCAAAAGATGTTTTCATCGGGTCGGGCTGGGCTGCGCCGCTGTTTCGGTCTGCAAGTGGTTTGCGTTCATCACGCCGATTCTGATTTCTGCCACCAAAATTTGTAGCCCCGCCTGCATTTGTATTACCGCTGAAACTGCTCCGGCGCCGGTCTCGTCCATTGCCAGGATTGCCAGCGTTTGCACCATTGCCTCTGGTCCGGCTTCTGTTCGTGTTACTACCGCGAGGCAAGGCATTGGCCCCTTGAATGTAATCAGGTGGCTGAAGATCGTGCGGCTCGCCCCCCCCCTCTTGGTCATTCGAATCTTGCCCGGCTTGATCTACAAGGCTAATGCCCGAAGATCCTTGCTGCGTACCTCGCGAACGCGGACCCCTGCGCGGAGCACGGCCAGAGCGACCATCCATCTCAATAGATGGCGCACCTTGTGAATTGTTTACGCTTCTCCGGGAGTCAGCACGTTGTTCAGCGTGGCTTGCTGCACTGGTCAAAGCCCAGATTTCCTGCTCATCCAGTTCGACAAATGCGCCACGCTTCAAACCCCGTGGCAAAACCATGGCGCCATACCGGATGCGGATGAGGCGACTGACAGCATGACCCACTGCCTCAAACATGCGCCTGACTTCACGGTTTCGGCCTTCGGATAGCGTCACTTTGTACCAGCAGTTGGCACCTTCTCCGCCACCTGCCTCAAGTGAAGTAAATTGCGCCATGCCGTCGTCAAGCGTCACACCTTCAAGCAAGCGTTTTTTTTCTTCGTTGTTCAAAGCACCCAGAACGCGTACCGCATATTCGCGCTCCAGCCCAAAACGCGGATGCATCAGCCTGTTAGCCAGTTCGCCAGAACTGGTCAACAGCAGCAAGCCTTCAGTGTTCAAGTCAAGCCGTCCCACTGACTGCCATTTGCCTTGAAACAACTTGGGCAAACGGCGAAACACGGTAGGCCTGTTTTGAGGGTCATCATGGGTGACGACTTCTCCAGCTGGCTTGTGATAAGCAATAACTCGAGGCGGAGGCGGGTCGATACGCACGCGAACAGGTTTGCCATTGACTTTGACGCTATCGCCAAACTGGATGCGTTGGCCAATGTGGGCCGGCTCGCCGTTAACAGAAATTCGTCCCTCCAGAATCAACTGCTCCATCTCAAGTCGTGACCCCAAGCCCGCTTGCGCCAAGACTTTATGAAGCTTTGGGGATTCGGGCTGCGCAGATAAAACCCGTTTGGGTGCTTCTACCGCAGGATCAACCTCGTCAGCATCAAATTGCCCAGTAACAACTTCGTCGAAACGAGTAGGGGCGCCTGCTACAAGAGGTCGTGAATTGTCCAGCTGATCTATGGGATTCATGGGGCGGCATTCATGCGATTAAAGGGCAGGAGGAATTTCATCAGGTGAGGTTTCTGGTGTGAGGTTCAAAGGTAACTCAAGGGCCGCTTCTGGCGCACTCATTCCAAACTCGATTTGCTCCAGCATCGCAGTCGGCTCGTTATGACTGTCCATGGGTGGCAATTCGTTGAGTGAACTCACACCCAGATCATCCAGAAACTGCTTGGTTGTGGCATACAAAGCAGGCCTGCCCACCGTTTCGCGGTGACCAATCACATCAACCCAACCCCGGTCTTCCAGTTGCTTGAGAATCAAACTGTTGATGGTGACGCCGCGAATGTCTTCCATGTCGCCACGGGTCACTGGTTGACGGTAAGCAATGATGGCCAGGGTTTCGAGCGTGGCTCGGCTGTAGCGTGGCGGCTTTTCAGGGTGCAGTCTGTCCAGATATTCGCGCATGTGTGGGCGGCTTTGAAAACGCCAGCCGGTAGCAATCTGAATCAGTTCCACGCCACGATTTGACCAATCATTTTGTAAGTCTTCAAGCAGAAGCTTGAGGCTGTCTGAATTGAGTGTCCCGTTGAACAAAACACCCATGTCCCGCAGCGGCAGAGGCTGCTGGGCGCAAATAAGTGCTGTTTCGAGGACGCGTTTGGCATCCACCGTATTCATGATTTCAAGTATTTGAAGAGATCGGCAATCAACTGAAGGAAACACCCTTGAGCGTTTATGACGAGAATTTAGCAGCAACATGCTTGGCTGCTGTCTGGCCGTTTAACCCGTGGTCGCTGTATAGCAATATTCAGAATTCTAGGGTTGGATTGTAACTTAGGCCCCCTGTCAGAAATTTTGTGTTTGAGGCATACCATTCCCCCAAAGGAGTTACATGCCCCGCACTACAACCAAGTCCGCTGTCAGCGGCAAATCGGCACAGCCGCAAATTTCAGCCAAGCTACTTGAAG
>JBILXX010000052.1:0-24935 GCA_044378095.1 Polaromonas sp. | reverse complement strand
AACGCTAATGGCGCCAGTGAGGCCAATGTTTTTGCCAAAGCCGGCGCTCATAACGGCAATCGCAAACAGATTACATCAGGTCAAAATCCTTCCCTAGGTGTGGGTAAAAGTATTGCCAAGTTCATCACGGGCGATACATCAAAGCCAGTGCTGTCCCCCGATCCGAAGAATCCGCACCGCTGGCACGAGAGTCTTGGCACAGCCAAAACCCCCAAGGTCTGGGCAAGCCAAGCGCTGGAGCAAGTCAAAAAGCTACCCACCCCGGAGCTCCCCCCCGCTTACAACCTGCAATTGGACACGCACCTTGAAGTCAAACGGCAGCTCGGCACCGCCCTGACGCAGTTGAGCGGCGGCAAGGTCCAGTCCCTGGAACAACTTGAGGCCTACAAGGGGCCAGACCGTGCCAAGCTCGAAGCCCGATTGAACCAGGAGGTGACGAAGGCCAGCGGTGGTCAGGTGAAGTCCTACAAGTCTCTGATGGAAAAGGCCAAAGGAAATGCAACTCCGGGCCAGCCAGGCTACAACCCCGCGGCGGCGGTCATCTTCGCGGCCACGGGCGCGGTAGTGGCCTACAACATCCTGAGGTCAGCCGGCCTGTCGCCCAAGGAAGCAGCATGGAAGATACCCGGTAGTTTTTCCCGCAGCCTGATAACCGCAGGCATCGCCCAGGTTCCTGTCAAGATCAAGGATCCCTACCTGCAGGTGGCGTTTAAAGGCGGCATTGGTGCCGTGCTGACCGTAAGCACTAATATGGTGGCAGGCAAGCTTCACCCGAACGCCGCGTTGTCGCCCACATTGAACAACGGTATGGTGGTCGCCGCCTTCACCACGGCTGGCGCCGTCGTTGGCCTGAAAGAGTTGCAGAAGCGCGGTTATTTGGGAGGGCTCCCGCCGGACAATCCAAAAGACTGGAAGGAGTGGTTTCAGAAGTACGCGCCACCAAGCGCCGCCATCGGCGTCGGGTTGGTGCCGCCCTTGGTGATCGCATCGGCACTCAACGCCGTTAAGAACGGGCGGGCTATGACGCCACAACAATTGGTAGTTAACGGAGGGGTTACGCTGGTGCTGCCGTTCGTGCAGAACCTGCTGGCCAACGCCATTGTGAATCCACCCCCGAACGCCTCGCTGGACCCTAGAAAGTTCCCGCCCGAAACCGTGGACAAGCTTAAGGCGGCGGCCAACACCTTTAGCCAGATGGGCTTGTACGTGGTGAGCGACAAGATCTTGAACGTCGCCAACACGTTCGGCAAAACCCCTCCCGCTGCGGGCACTCCCGCGGCGACGTGGTCGCTGGGCGCCAGCGTAGCCGGGGCTGCCTGGGTCACGGAAGCTGTGGAGGCAGCCGACGTCCTTGCTACAAGCGTCAGCTTGATCGGCAGGAACACCAAGGATGTCAACGAAGCCCGAAAGGCCTTGGACGAGATCGACAAGCTGCTGAAACACCCTTTCACCTACTTGAGCAATCCCAACCCCGCGCTGAGTGCGTACGAGGCAATAGAAGACCGCCAAGCGCGTATCGCAGGACTTGAGTTGAATCGCAAACTCATACTCGAACAGCATCCTGAGTTGCGTGACGAATACGTCAAGCAGCACCCGTAAATTGGCTACTACGATGGGAAATTCAATTGAACAGTCATTGGGTGCAGTTGGTCTGCTCTCTTTCAGTCGGCGCGACCCTGGCCCTGAAGTGCTGGCGCAAGAAGGACAAACAACACACACGAAAGGCCCGTCCCCTCTCATTCTGCGCCGCCCCGACATAGTGGCCTTTCTCGACGACAGGCCGTCCCCTGGGATATCGGTCGACGCCCTCCCGCTGTTAAAGCTTGTGGCGCAACTCGGAATTGAAGGCTGGCGCTGGCTCGAGCCAGCTTTGCGGCGGGATTACCGGCGACACCTTGCCAAAGACTTCGTCAAGCTCGGGGTTGACACCAGCAATATCAGGACAGACGACGACTTCTATAGGCTGGCCGATGCCTACTTTGCAGCCGCGCCAACCATCAAACAAAAGGCACTGCAAGCCTCTCCTCCTCGCGCAAAGGAGCCAACTACAGCCGCGATGCAGCAGGCCCAGCGCGCAGCGCTTAAAGACATCGCCAGTAAGCACAAGCTGCCAATCGTCTGGGTGGACCCCTCTCCCAGCACGGCCGAATCGAGGAAGAAACAAGAAATCGAAAACAACGTGACTGGGGTCATTGATGCCGCCAAGCGGCCTCTTCCGAATGGGCAGAACTTTCCCATCTCCAACCCCAACTTCAATGGCGTTTTCAAGCTTCCAGCGCCTGTGGCCAAGGTGCCCACACCAAAGCCGGCAACGCCCAAACCGCAGGCCACAGGCAGCACGGCACTGCCCGTGGCGCGCATACAGCTGCTGCTTGACAGTTTGCGCGACAACAAACTCGGCAAATTCTCAACCGACGCCGGGTTTGTGAAGGCGCAGGGGGCTTATAAACAAATCATGAAGCTGTGGCCCAAGATGACGACAGCAGAGCGCCTACAGATCGTCGACTTGGCGTGCCACCCCAGAAGCCAAAAGTTGGCCGACCATTGGAATGCCTTGCTCAGCAAGCCCTCGTCAAGCGAGGTGCGCAAGCAGCAAAACGACGTACTGAACAACATGGCAAAGGTCGATGCCTTTCGCAAAAGCGTGGGGGCGGCCCCCTCGTTCCCGCAGGTCGGTGTCTTGCGCAAACAAGTGGCGCAGAGCGTGCCAGCCCGCGCAGCCAATATACCTGTCACCCCGGCAGTGAAGCCTGCCGATGGACGTTCAATACCGAAAACCACAAATAATGTTCCCGGTATTCCCGTCCAAAAGACATCTGCCCAACCGGCACGACCGAATGAGGCCAATCAACCCAAGGCGACTTTTAATCTGCCGCTGCTTCCGCCTGAGGTGCAAAAAGCCCTTGAGAAGCAGCTTGATAAGCTGAGTACGATTCTTCATAAGGAGGCGTACCAAGCGTATCAAAACGCCCAATTGGGCGGCGCTGGGCTGGGGGGCGTGGGGGCTGGATTGTCGTGGCCAGATTTTTTGGAAAAATGGTTGAAAGGCCAAAGCACACGAATTCTTCCTAGCGGCCCTGCCTGGAATTTCGGCTTTTCTGATCCGCAAAACAACCAGTTGAGTGCCTGGTTGGTTGGAAAGTGGCGAGAGCTTGAGAAGACACACCCTAAAGAAGCACAAGCCATTGCAACCGAGCATCCTAAGAAAGGGGCTGACGGCGTGAGCAAGTTGGTCATCGCAGCACTGCTTTTGCGTGACTTGCACGCTAAGGCAGAGGGGAAAGTCGCCAATCTGAATGCGCCGTTAACCCCCAAGGAGCTTCGAGAGGCTCAAGGTGTCTTGCAGGCGCAGTCAAGCATACCAACGAGTGGTGATGCTGCATCTGGGCTACCGGCAACAGTAACTGCGCCAGTTGGCGATTCGGTGCCCAAAAACACCATCCGCGACCAAGCAGTGGACCCAGGCAACAACGCAGCGAACTCCGTCAATGCGTCGATCGCGAAGCTGGGCGAGGCCAACAGCTTGGCTGACCTGCCGCGCGTGCTCGCCAGGCAGGAGTTCGATCCCAACAAGGGCCAGATGGTCAACCGCTATCTGGACGTCTCCGACAAGGCCGGTTTCAATGACACCGATCGCAGCCTGCTGAATAAGGTGTTCAGCGACCCCAGCCAGAAGGCGCGCTTTCTTGCTGGCGACGCTTCGTTGCCGCGGACCGAATCGCGATTAAGGACGCGCCTGCTTTCGCAGGTGGCGGACATCTCGTACAAGGATGCAGCCGGATCGGTGAAATTCGGTCTCAAGCTGGTCGACGACAAGATCGCCGATGTGCGCAGCATGGCCGATCTGTCACAAGTGAACATCGGTCGCGCTGGCGCTGACCCGGTTCGCTTCGACCTTACAAAATTGACCGACAACCAACGCAACACCTTGCAGCAACTCGCGCGCGATCCGGTCCGCTGGGAGGCCTTCTCGCAGGGCAAGTTCGGCAGCCAGGGCGAGGCATGGCTGCACAACGACCTGACCAACCAGATGCTCAAGGCGCAAAATCAGCGGTCAGGCTACGAGCTGCGCGTCATCTCGATGCAGTCGCCGAAGAACCCGGCTCAGTTCACCTCCTACGTCACCGAGGTGTTCAATCCACGGGCACAGACGCCTGCAGAAATCCAGACGACGTTCTCACGGCTGCTGGATCAAAGCCCCCTCTATGGCGTGGTGGGTGCGAAAGACGCGGTACAGGCCGCGGATTTCAGCCACGGCGATCGAGGCTACGTGTTCCGCACCAAGAGCCTGGAAGGCAACAGCGCGTTTGCCACCGGGGTCGTCGACGACAAGGGCAACGGGCTCGGGTACGTCGGCGGCATCAGCGCGCCAGCGAATCTCGATGGCGGCGTCAAGGGTGCCGGCAGTGCGCTCATGGTCGACCTGGCCAACGTGATGAAGGAGCGCGGCTTCAAGAAGCTCGAGGCTTATGCATACGACTTCGGTTCGAAAACTGCGAACCCGGCCGCAGGAACGCTGTGGAATCCGCTCAACGCGGACGGCCGATTCACCGACTCCAATCTGCCGAACGACCGATGGGTGCTCGACCACCTGTTCAACCCTTACAACACGTCGACGCAAGCCGGCGCCGCACCGAGTCGCAAAACCGGCTTCTACTCGTCGCTGCCGTTCCGTGAAGGACAAAACCAGTGGCGACTCGACGAGGAAGCACCGCGTCCGGTGTCGTTACAGACCTTAACCGAAGGTAAACTCGCACTGCCGTACCCCGCGGCGAAATTCGTCAAGGACCTGGTGCTTCAGGAACCGCATCCGAACTTTAGCAAACCGACGCGGCCACCCGAGAAACCGCCGCAGGTGCCGGAGCGCCTGCCGCCGGGGCCGCAGAAGCTGCTGCCGCCGGGTCGGGAGACGCCGGGCGACTCGCCTTCGGCGACCACGTCTGCGACGCCCTCGACGGTTTCAACCGTCCCACCCAACTCCATCGTCAACTCGGTCAAGAAGGTGATCCGGGGAGTCGAAGCGGACAACAAATTCATCGACGCCGGTGCTAAGCAATTCGTGGCCGACAACAACCGCTCGATCCGCGACAAGCGCAACGAGGCGCCGATCACGGGGGGCCGCTCGCATCCGAACCAACCGTCCAACATTGAGGCGGTTCAGGCGCGTCAGCAGGGTGATCGCGGCGAGTTGCCCACCTTTACCTTCAACAAGCCGTTGGCAGGGCCCTTCGTGCAGCCCGACCTTGGACCGTACGGCCAGACCCCGACCAAGCCGGTAACGATCGCCAGCGAGGGGCCCCCGATCGATCCGCCTGTGCGACCGAATCTTCCGAAGCAGGGCTATAGCGTGCTCGAGACGACCGCGGGCGTGTGGAAGCGGATCGGCGAACCCGTACCCAAAATTCCAGGGTATTCGGACCGCATGCGCGAGATCAGCCAGATCCTTTACGACATCAACAAGACCGATCCCGGCAACCCGGCGCTCGCCAAGGCCTTCACCCGGCTGTACGACATCTTCCAGGGCGTCCAGGCCGGCGGCAAGGTCATCGCACAGAATGCACCGAAGACGATCGCGTGGTTGCTCGGTACGATGGCCGCCAGCGGCGTGCCGATGACGATGCGCATGATTTCGTACAACCCCGCCGATACGAAAGGCATCTCGCCCGAGGACAAAGCGCGGGTGGCCGACTTCTACAAGGGCACGCTGACGGCAAAGACCGAAGCGTCTGAACTGCTTTTCATCGAAGGACCGGGTGTCCAGCTGGCCGTCGGCGGCACCGCCGAAGTCAACAGCGACCAGCTGCGCGCATCAATCGATTGGGGGCAGGTGATCCCTGCACTCAAAGGCAAGACAACCGCCTCGCCGCCGTATCTCGTCGGCGTGCCGCCGGGGGGTGTGCTCGGGCCCAACGCCCAGTTCATTGCCGCCACCGGGACGCACTACACGCCGCCGCTCAAGGTCAAGCTCAACTATGGCACCGAGCTCGTGCTGCCCGCGTCGATCAGCCTCTAGGGTCGATTCGGATTCGGCATGGTCGACCCCAAGGACGGAAAGACCACTTACAACAACGCCAGCATCGTCCAGATCATGACCATGGCCGTGAACCCCAGTATCCGTTCGAACCCGGTCTATGCCAGCGTCAGCCCGACAGGTGCCGGCCTGGGCGCTCTCGTAGCCGGTCAACGCCCCGGCGACATGATCGACTTCACCGGCATCTTCGCCGGGCCGCTGATCTTCACCGGCGGGCAGCGCGAGATCGCGTTCATGAAGGTGTTTTCCGGCAACTTGCCGGCGCAGCTGAACGGCGGCAGCGCAGCGCCTAGCGCCAGCCTGACCAACCAGTACGGCAAGAGCAATGTGCCCGCGATCGTGATCAATCCGTTCTTCAACCACGCGGCGGCCGAAGCCGGGTTCAAGCAGCTGTTCGGTGTCGATCTGCCGGAGGACTTGCAGCCGACACCGCCCGCCGTCAAGCCTGCGGCCGGACCGCCAAAGCCTGCCGGAAAAGATTTGTAGCGGATCTCCGCAGCTAGTGTTTCAGCCCGCACCAGCCGCATGATGAGGGTGAGCTGAAACACCGCCAGCGTGATGGTTGGGGGGGTTCAAGTCAATTGACCTTGACCAAGCGCCAGTCGATCCGGTTGTCGGCGCGGTGTACCACGTCAATGTTTTTCTTCATCACCCAGGGGATGATCTGGTTATGCAGCGGGATATGCGAGACCGTGTCGTTGGACAGTTGCAGCGCCTCTGTCAGGGAGCGATTGCGTACCGGCAAGTCGGTCTCTGTCTTGATGCGGTCCACCACCACGTCCATTCGGGCATTGCTGTAACGGCCTACGTTGTAGTTGCCGTCGCCGCCCGTGCCGACGGTGCGGAACAGTGACTGCGCGGAATACAGGGTGTCAAAAGTCGGTACGCCCCAGCCCAGCATGTAAATGCTGGCTTCATAACGCTGAATCATGGGGAAATAAGTTACCAGTGGCATACTGCGCAGCTTGGCTTTAACACCAATCTTGGCCCACATGCCGGTCACTGCCTGGCAGATTTCCTCGTCGTTGATGTAGCGGTTGTTCGGGCAGGCCAGGTCGACCTCAAAACCATCTTTATAGCCCGCATCGGCGAGCAATTTTTTCGCGCCTTCAATATCAAATGGCAGGCGCTTGTTAACGCCTTCGGTCTAGCCCGCGACCATCGGTGCCACCATGGCGCCGGTGGGTTGTGCCAGGCCACGCATGGTCACGCGGGTCAGCGTGTCACTGTCAATCGCGTGATACAGCGCTTTGCGCACGCGCAGGTCTTTCAGAGGGTTTTTGCCTTTGATATTGGAGCCCGTCAACTCGTCCCGGAACTGGTCCATGCCAAAGAAGATGGTGCGATTTTCAACGCCATCCATGACCTTGAGATTGGCGTTGCTGCGCAGCCGTGGCAAATCCTGTGGGCTGGGGTCCAGCATCAAATCAACTTCGCCAGACAACATGGCGGCCACGCGGGTGGCTTCAGACTTGATGGGGGTGTAAATGATTTCAGTCACATTGGTCGAAGCCGCATTGGCGGCCCAACCCCACCAGCTTGCATTGCGGGTCATGACCATGCGCTGGTCTGGCAACCATTCTTTGAGCACATATGCGCCTGTGCCCATGGCGTTGCGGTTGGCAAAGGTTTCCTGGGTGACGTTGCGAATGTCTTTGGGGTTGACCGAGTTGTTTTTCTCGGCCCAAGCCTTGCTCATGATGCGCAGCTCGGTCAGCTGGTTCAGCAGCACCGGATTGGCGCCTTTCAGGATGACATCGACAGTGTTGTCGTTGACTTTGACGGCCCGGTCGATACCTTGTGCATAAATGGCAAAGTTCGACGTCGGGGCGAGAGCGCGTTGCAGTGAAAACACCACGTCGTCTGCCGTCAAGGCAGAGCCGTCAGAGAACTTGACGTTTTGGCGCAAATTGAAACGCCACTGGGTGGGTGTGACCATTTGCCAGCTGGTGGCCAGCACCGGCTCGACCCTGAAGGTCTTGCTGTTGTAGTAGACCAGGCTTTCATAAACGGCCGCATGAATGCCGTTTTGCAATGCGTTGTTTTGGGAATGGATGTCCCAGGTCGAAATTTCGCCAGCGCTGGCCCACTTGAAGGGCTTGGCGGTGGCTGGCATCGCTACCACAATGGCGGCAGCAAGAAGGGCAAGTTTGAATTTCATGAAAGATCCTTTTCGTCGCAAAAATGGGCGAATGACAAAATAAAAAGAACGCGGCAGCAGGAACTATGCCGCAAAGTTCAGTTTCAGGTGATCGGGCTTTCACTGAGATGGCCTCAGTCGATGTAGGGAATTCAGTGCAGGGAGATTGGCGTGGTGGCCAGGCCGCTGTAGCCTTCAAGCGTATCTTCAATTTCTTGCTGGGTGGGGGTGTTGATCTGCCAGGCGCTCAGGCGCTGCTGAAACATTTCGGCCCAGGAGCCGTCCAGGTATACCTCTTTGCCGGAGCGTTTGTCGACAATCTCAAAACCGTTGCGCGCCATGTGCGGAATGGCTGGCGGCGGAGCGGATGCTTCAGGCGCGTTGGCGTGAATTTGCACCACCACAAAAGATTCAGAGTCGTAAAGCATTTGCATTTGATTTGATCCTTCCTGCATTCTAAGCATGCACTGACAATACATATAGCAACGCCAGTGCCAACTTCAAGGCTGACAGGGTTAATCCACTGATTAAGCTGTGTTTTGTTGTATTACTTCACAGACTTTTGCTGATTTCTGTCAATTGCTGGTCAATAAAGTCGCCGCCATGCTGTGTGATGCGGCTGCGCACA
This sequence comes from Polaromonas sp., assembly GCA_044378095.1. Classification (GTDB taxonomy): domain Bacteria; phylum Pseudomonadota; class Gammaproteobacteria; order Burkholderiales; family Burkholderiaceae_C; genus Polaromonas. Next base: position 16,136 of record JBILXX010000052.1, on the reverse strand, counting down.
GGCAGGTAGCCCAGCGACGGCGCAAACCAGATCTCCACTTTCTGGTCAAACTCCTTGCGCGGCTTGCGGGTCAGCTTCAAGGCCAGCATCGGTGCATTCATCAGATCCAGCGTTTCTGCGGCTTCAATGATGAATGTCCAGCTGTCGGCCTCTCGCGGGCCGATGGTTAAAAAAGTGATGTTGCTGCCGGGTGGGAAACCTGCCGGGTTAGCCGCCAGCATGCCGGCCAACTGCAAAAAAACGCTGACCCGGTCTTGCACGCCTTCAATCCATGGGGCATCAGGCGTGTTGGCGCTGAAGATGATTTTGCCTTTGTCGGCCTCAAAATGCGCCGCCAGCTCTGATCTGAACTTGTCGGCAAAGCGGGTGGGCGCCAGGCCGCTGCCGGTGATTTTGCCGACGCTGGTCATGCTGCGCGAGCCGACCAGAAAGGCGCTGACTTTCATCATGGCATCGTAGGTGTCGCCATCGGTTTTCCAGTTCAGTTCGGCAGTGGCGTGGTAGTTCAGGTTTTTTGACAGGCCAATGACTTTGTATTGCAGGCGCACAGAAGCCGGCAAACTGATGGCGGTTACTGGCGTGGTTTCGGGGCTGGGTGCGGGTGCAGCTACCACCTGTGTGGGCGTGGCGGACGCGGCACTGTCAACGGGTATTTCTGCCACCGCTTGAGGTGCGGACACGGGTTCAGCAGGAGCTATTATTTCAGGAGCTGCTTGCGCCCGTATTTGTTGGTCTGGAGGCTGATTTGATGTGTTTTTTGGGCTGGTTTTGACCGATTTAACAACTTTTGGGGCGGCTACAGGGGCTGGGACGGCCGCTGGGGCTGGTGTTGCTTGAATGCTGCGGATGGTAAAGGTTTTAGCGTTTGCGTCAGCGCCGCTGCCCAGCTGCGCGGGGGACGCTTGGAGCACCAGCGCATGGGCAATCACAACCAGCGCGGCCAGCGCTGCCAGGGGTCGCCAGCCCGGTGAAGATGTGTTGGCGATTTTTGCGTTGTTGGCCTGCAGGCCAAGGCTTGTCATGCCGCAATGTAGCCCAAATCGCTTGACAGTTGCTGCGCTGCGGCTTTGAGCGGCGTGGCGACTTTGCCGCTCCAATCTGCATCAAACGTACTGAGCGAGCCCAGCGCCACCATGCCCAGCACCATGTGGCCGTCGGCGTCAAACACCGGGGCGCAAAAGCCACCCACGCCCGGCAGCAGGGTATTGACGACTCTGGCCACACCATGCTGGCGCGCTTCGTCCAGCAGCATGGTGACTTGCGCCATGTTGGCGGGCAAGTCGCGCCGGCCCAGCTTTTGCGCACGCGCCAGTTCGTCTTTCAGCAGCCCTTTAAGCCGTGTATTCACAGCCGCTTGCCGCGTCGCCATGAAAGCTGCAAAGCACAGCCCAGTGGCTGACGACAGCAGCGGCATCACATCGCCCAGGCGCAAATTCACCGTCACAGCCTGGGGCGATTCCTCCCAATGCACCATGCACGGGCCCTGGTTGCCCCACACCGCCAACGCCAGAGTTTGGCCGATTTGTGTCATCAACGGGCTCAGCCGGGCTCGGGCCAGCTTCACCGCATCAATCCTCGACAGCGAAGCGAGCCCTAACTTGAGTGCAGCGGGCCCCAGGTCATACCGGGTGGTGCCCGCGTCTTGCACCACCAACCCCAGGCGCTGAAAGCTGACCAGATAGCGGTGCGCCTTGGCAGCTGACATGCCAGCCCTCGAAGCCAGGTCGCGCAGCATCAGTGCATCGCCAGCATTGCTTAAAACCTCTAATAAACTAAAGCCCACCTCTACGGACTGGATGCCTGCGCGCTGTGGCTCGGCGTCGTCAAACGGGACTGGTTTGGGCGTGGATGTAGCCTTCATGAGTTCTCTATAATTACTTTTAGGTAAATCAATTTCACTTATCGTAACGCTGAAACCACCCTTGAAAGACAGCCCATGAAACTCGCCACCTATAAAGACGGCTCCCGCGACGGCCAGCTGGTTGTCGTCTCGCGCGACTTGTCAACGGCGCATTATGCAACTGGCATTGCAAGCAAAATGCAGCAGGTGCTGGACGACTGGAACTTCATCTCGCCGCAATTGCAGGACCTGTACGAGACATTGAACGGTGGCAAAGCCCGCCACGCTTTTCCATTTGAGCCCACCCAGTGCATGGCCCCGTTGCCACGCGCCTACCAGTGGGCTGACGGCTCGGCCTTTATCAACCACGTTGAGCTGGTGCGCAAGGCGCGCAACTCTGAGGTGCCCGAAACTTTTTACACCGACCCGCTGATGTATCAGGGCGGAAGCGACGACTTCATCGGCCCACGTGACGACGTGGTGGTGGCCAGCGAAGCATTTGGCATTGATTTTGAAGCTGAAATTGCGGTGATCACCGCTGATGTGGGCATGGGCACAACGCCTCAGCAGGCGATTGACAGCGTGCGGCTGGTGATGCTTGCCAACGACGTGTCGCTGCGCAATTTGATCCCGGCCGAGCTGGCCAAGGGCTTTGGGTTTTTTCAGAGCAAGCCCGCCACCGCTTTCAGCCCGGTTGCCGTGACCATTGATGAACTTGGCGATGCCTGGCAAGGCGGCAGACTGCACATGACGCTGCAAAGCACCTGGAACGGCCGCAAAGTCGGCATGTGCGAAGCCGGGCCGGAGATGACCTTTCACTTTGGCCAGCTGATTGCCCATATTTGCAAAACCCGCAACGTGCGCGCGGGCAGCATCATTGGTTCAGGCACCGTCAGCAATAAAGACTGGACGCATGGCTACAGCTGCATCGCCGAAAAGCGCGCTGTCGAAACCATTGAGGGTGGCGCACCCGTGACGGAATTCATGAAGTTTGGCGACACGATTCGGATAGAGGCGAAGGCAAAAGACGGCCAGAGCGTGTTTGGGGCGATTGAGCAGAAAATTGCCCCGTTGCTCGTCTAAAGGAAGGTCAAAGGCAATTTGGGCAGCATGCTGGGCAAAAACAACCAGACCGTGACAGCAGCGCAGCCAATCAATGCCACCAAAAACAAAACCATCCAGATCGCCGTTTGCGTCAGATTGCGCTCCCGAAGCGGTGGTTTAAAAGGCTGGAACAGGCGCAGTGTGCTGGAATCTTTTAGCTGTTGGCTTGGGAGGGTGGGTGCGGGGTGGTCGTGCTTCGGGTCCGTAGGCAGTTGCATGCTGGTCTGAAATTTGATGGCGAGCCGCAAGCAATGGATGTTGCTTGCTAGCCGCGGACGCAGTGTAGATTCAGACGCCGGTAAGGCTCAAAGCACGCTGCCAATGTCCGTCGCTTATGAGGGTCACTTAACCTGAAGCGCAAACTCCTTGACACCCCTGAGCAGCATTTCAACAGCCACAGCGACCAGTATCAAGCCCATGAGCCGCTCAACAGCGACCACAAAGCGTTCGCCCAGTACGCGTTGAATGCGTTCAGCCAGCATCAGCACCACCGCGCAAACCACCATCGTGACGGTCAGCGCAGCGATCCATTCCCAGCGGCGCTCAGGGGCCTGGGACACCAGCAGCAACACCGTTGCCAAAGCGGAAGGCCCGGCCAGCGCAGGAATGGCCAGCGGCACGATCAGCGGCACAACCTGCAGCGCCTGAACTTCCTGCACAACGGGCGGCGGAAAGATCATGCGCAGGGCGATCAAAAACAGGATAACACCGCCCGCAATTTGCAGCGCCAGCGGGCTCAGGTTCATCACACGCAAAAAGCTTTCACCAATGAACATGAAGACCAGCAGCAGGCCAAACGCAATCAACACCTCACGCAAGATGACCATCGGCCTGCGTTGGGACGGCACGTTTTTAAGCGCGTTGGCAAAAATCGGGATATTGCCAAACGGGTCAGTGATCAGCAGCAGCAAAATCGTGGCAGAAGCAAAGGTGTAGGTCATAAATCAGGCGTTGTACAAAGTGTCCAGCGACATGAAACCCTTGATTTCCATCGGGTTGCCAAACGGGTCGCAAAAAAACATGGTGTGCTGCTCGCCCGGCTGGCCTGCAAAGCGCAGTTGCGGCGGCAAAATAAAGTCGGTGTTGGCCGCCTTCAAACGTGCAGCCATGGCTTGCCAGTCAGGCAGCGCCAGCACCAGGCCAAAGTGCGGCATGGGCACCAGTGTGTCGCCGACTCGCCCGGTACTTTCAGTTTTAAACGGCTGGCCCAGATGCAGCGAGATCTGGTGGCTGAAAAAGTCAAAGTCAACCCAGGTGGCAGTGCTGCGCCCCTCGGTGCAGCCCAGCACGCCTCCGTAAAACTGGCGCGCGATGTCCAGGTCGGTGACGTTGAAGGCGAAGTGGAACAGGCTTTTCATGACGTAAGCTTATCAGCCTGTGAGGCATACAAGTTTGCTATTTAATTTATAGCTGTTTGCGCCCGTATTTATTGGCTTTCAGCCATTTTAGACACGTAAAAATAGCTAAAAACGGCATTTTCAGCCATGAAAACCCCTAAAACACTTTGCAGGCAAGCCGCCGCGTTGCACAATGAAGGCGATACAACCCAAGCAGGAGACAACCATGAGCGATAACGATAATTCAGCACTTTCTGGTTTCGGCAAGTTTGTGCCGGGCTTTGACTTTTTGCAAAACCTGGCCACGCAGGCCGCTGGCAGCGCGGCAGAAAAAATTCCGCAACTGCCAAATCTGGGCAACTGGGTGGCGCCGACGCTGAATGTTGAAGAGCTGGACAAGCGCATCCAGGAGCTGAAGTCGGTGCAATTCTGGCTGGATCAAAACGCCACGGCGCTCAAAGCCACCATTCAGGCACTTGAAGTGCAAAAAATGACGCTGGCCACACTCAAGGGCATGAACTTCAACATGGGCGATGTGGCCAACGCTTTCAAACTCAAGGTGGCAGACACGGTGGCAGGCGGTGTGCAGGGCATGGCTGACAAGGCCAAAACCTTTGCCGGGCTGGAAGTGCCACCCACCAGCTTTGGCAAAAATGCCGTGCCTGAAAAAGCCAAGCCGAAAGCTGAAACACCTGCCGCTGGCGTCGTCGACCCGATGCAGTGGTGGGGCGCACTGACCCAGCAGTTTCAAACCATTGCCGTCGACGCGATGAAAGACGCCGCCAAAAAAACCGCCATCGACAGCACTAAAAATATGGCCACGGGAATGGCCAAAGACGCGATGAAAACCGCGACCGGCATGGCAAAAGGCATGGCCAAAAGCATGACCAGCAATGCAGGCAAAACCATGGCCGGTGCAGGTCGTGCGGCGATGAACACAGCAAAAAATTCGGTGTTTGGCAGCGCCCAAGCCTGGCCCACACCTGTGGCAGCCAAAAAGCCTGCCGTGAAACGGCCAGTCGCCAAAGCCGCACGCAAAACCAGTCGATAAAAACCGCCCATGAAACTGTTCCCCTACGGCCACGCCACCCATCCGCAATGGCCCATGGCCGCTGGCCTGGTGTTGGCGCAGCTGCGCGCCCACATGGCACTGCCTGGTTATGCCGCTGCACCAACGCTGGGCTTGCTCTACATCACGGATCACTACGCCGCCCATGCGCAAGACATTCTGGACCACCTGACAGCCGAGTTGCCTGAGGTCACAGACTGGAGTGGCACGGTTGGCGTCGGGATTGCTTCCAACAACGTCGAGTATTTCGACGAGCCCGCCCTGGCCGTGATGCTGTGTGATTTGCCGCATGACCAGTACCGTGTGTTTTCAGGCATCTCGCCGCTACCGTCGGCGGCCAGTGGCCGCTTCAAGGCGCATACGGCATTGATCCATGCCGACGCGGGCACGCCCGATGTGGCAGACCTCATCGGCGAGATGGCGCAGCGCACTGGCAGCGGCTACGTATTTGGCGGGCTGGCTGCGAGCCGCAGCAAAGCCGTGCAATTCGCACTCAGTGGTTACGGCAATGTCAAAGGGCATGGCGCGGCGGGCGGCGTGTTCAGCGGCGGCTTGAGCGGGGTGGCGTTCACGCACGGCGCAGCGCTGATGTCGCGCGTCACGCAGGGTTGCCAGCCGGTCACGCGCAACTATGAGGTCACCGCTTGCGATGGCAATGTGGTGACCAGTCTTGACGGCGAACCCGCATTGGACGTGATGCTGACGGCGCTGAACGTCACACTCGACCATCCACGCGAAGCACTGGCCAAAGTACGCAACACACTGGTGGGTTTGAGCGACCCGGCAGACTTACTCAGCGACAGGCGGGTATTTCACCCCGGCCAGTTTGGTGCCGAAGTGGTGGTGCGCCACATTATCGGGCTGGACCCTGGGCGCAAAGGTATCGCCATCAGTGGTGCGCCAGCAACCGGCATGACACTGGCTTTTTGCGAACGCAATGTCCAGGCAGCGCGCTCAGATCTGATTCGGGTTTGCGCTGAAATCCGAGAAGAGCTGGAGCCAGAGGCGTTAAGCGTTGACGTGGCCAGTGCCTTGAACGCACCAGAGGCCGAGTCCGCACCCCACCCGGCCAGGCGCATCGCAGGGGCTATTTACGTGAGCTGCGCAGGCCGAGGTGGCCCGCACTTTGGGGCACCCAGTGCCGAGCTGCAAATCGTGCGCCGCGCGCTGGGCGATGTGCCGCTGGTGGGCTTTTTTGCAGGTGGAGAAATTGCCCGCCATCACCTGTATGGCTATACCGGGGTGTTGACGGTGTTTACGGTTGCCGATTAGTTTTTGCGAAGTGCTGTAAAGGCCTCAAACTCCAAGCTGCGCATCGCCAGCAGCGAGGTGTAGAATTCGCGCGGATGATCAAGGAAGAGAATATGAAATTTGATCCCTCACGCAGAAAAATTATGTCGGTTGCAGCAAGTGCCGTTGCCTTGCCAAGCCTCAATGCCTCGGCAACTTGTCCAAAAGATCCTTTGGCAATATGCAACGTCACCCATCTGGCATCCATCAGAATGGCTCAGATATTAAAAGTGAGCAATACAGATGATATACAGCGAGCACTAAAAACATGGAAGGGGCAGATAAGCGTGGGCGGGGGGCGATTCAGCATGGGCGGACAGACTGCAATTCGAGACGGCTTACAGCTCGATATGCGTGCTATGAACCGGTTGGTGGGCTTTGATCCAGCAAAGCAGACGGTTCGGGTTCAGGCTGGCATGCGTTGGCGTGAGCTGCAACAAATCATCGATCCCCATGGGCTTGCAGTTCAAACGATGCAAAGTTATTCCAGCTTTACGGTTGGCGGGTCTTTGTCTGTCAATTGCCACGGGCGTTACGTTGGACACGGTCCAGTCAGTGAGTCCGTCCGGGCTATTCAACTTGTTCTGCATGATGGTGAAATCGTAGAAGCCAGCAGGCAAACCAATACAGAGCTATTTAGAGCCGCCTTGGGTGGATACGGAGGGATAGGCTTGATAACCGAAGTTGAGCTGAATCTCGACGAGAATTTTAAAGTTGAAAGATCAACTGCTCGGGTTTCACTTCAGGACTATCCAGAGTGGTTCAAAGAAAAAATTCAAGGCGACTCCAAAGTACTGATGCACAACGCGGATTTGATGCCACCAGCTTTTGATAAACCGCGTTGCGTCACATGGTCTAGAAGCGATAAGACTTTGACAACGGCAGAAAAATTGCGCCCTCTTGGGGGGAAATTTCTAAAAGAAAAACTGTTTTTATTGGCCATGACGGAGCTACCCGACGGTGCATCATTGCGCGAAAAAATTGTCACGCCAATTGAAGAAAAACCTGCAGTGGTTTGGAGAAACTATGAGGCAAGTTTGGACGTTGCTCAGCTAGAGCCAGTGAGTCGCAAACTTTCAACTTATGTTTTGCAAGAATATTTTGTGCCCGAACGAAACTTTTATCTGTTCGCAAAGAAGATGTCCGAAATGATGCAGGCTGTAGCTACAGGAACAGTTAATGTGTCAATACGACATTCGCCAGCTGATCAGTTAACGCTAATGTCATGGGCGAAAGAAAATGTATTTTCTTTCGTCGTGTACTACAAGCAGGGGGTGTCTAAAGATGCTCAAAGCTCTGTTGCGCAGTGGACTCGCTTCATGATTGATTTGGCGCTATCTTTGGAGGGCACTTACTACCTTCCATATCAACTACATGCAACGCTGGCGCAATTTCGCAAAGCCTACCCTGAAGAGGAAAAATTCAGAAAATTAAGACTACAAATTGGTGCTTCGCGATTTACGAACACCATGTGGTCACAGTACGGCGTGTGAAGCCATAAGGGGCAGCTTGCCGGTTCAGCATTCAGGGCGAGAGCCGCTCCACCAAATACTCTTTGGCATACCAAAAAGTATCCGGTTTTTTAAGTGCAGCCCACGTCCCTTCGCTTGGGTCTTGGCGCGATCGCAAATCCCAGCGCGAATCAATGATGCGGCAGTTGGTGCAAGGAGCCTGGCCGATGCGCCGCGCTACCAAGGAGTAGCGGCTGGTTTTTAGCAGCTCATCGACGTGCTTGTAGTCCACAGGTTGAGGTGCATCGTAAGCAACCACTTTGACGCCTGGCATGATGAATTGGTAGCGCTCAAACTGGCCGTTGAAGTTGTTGGGGACTTTGACCGTTTGGCCTTGTAGCAGCGCAACCGTTGACGGCTTGTAGCGGCCCAGATCGCCATTCAGGGGCGCGGTTGTCCAGGCCAGTAATAACAGCACTGCAAAACCAGATGCGGCGACCACCCCTCGTGTCCATTGTTTTTTGAGCATGCCAGCAACGCTGGCCAGCACGATCAGTACCAGCAGCAGCCAGAACAGCGGTGAGTAAATGCTTGCATCCTGCATGGCACGCACGGCACCCATGGCAATCAGGCCCATACCCAGCGCGCCCAGTATGCAAAACACCAGCGTGATGACAAACCACCCACGCGCCATGCGCTGCCAGTACAGCGCCACCAGCACGGCGACTGCGGGCATGGCCGGTATCAGGTAACGCGCCGACCGCTGGTTGGGCAGCATGAAGACCAGCGCCAATGCCAGCAGCCAGAGCCACATGACTTTTTCAGCGTCACTGATGGGGCTTTGCCCGGCGCTCTTGTTTCGATAGCTTCGCCATGCCGTCCAGGCAGCGCCGACAGCGACCGGCAACAACAAACCGGCGTTGACAAAGTAGCCCATCAAAATTACCAGCACGCCGCCATTGCCGCTCAAAGCCACTTTGAAGTAGCCGGGCGACGACTTGAACTTGCCTGCGTTTTCACCCACTACAAATTCACGCCACACCTCGCCCGGCAGCGGGTCAAGCGCAAACCACAGGCCAAACACGGCCAATGCCAAGGCGCAGATGCCTGCGACTTTGAAGCCGTCGCCAACCACGCCCGGCCTGACCATTTGCCATGGTGCTTTGCGAGCGCCAATCGCCTGGTAGCAAAGCGCCAACCCGAGGCCAACAGGCGCGACCATCGCAAATGATTTGTACAGGCAGCCAATGCCGATGGCGATGCCCGCAATGAGTGGAAACTTCCAGCGAGATGCCAGCAACCTGGCGGGTGACCAGGCCATGGCAAAAAACACGCCAAACAGCCAAAAGGTTTCAGGCGCGCTCGTCAGGTAGGGGCGGCCATAGCGGTAGGTGCTGAAAAATGAGAGGAAGGCGATGGCAGAAATGGCACCCGCAACGATGGACGAGTCGTTGTTTTGTCCTGGTGTGCTGGCAACTATCTTGCGCGCCAGCAAACCAACCATCAAAGCCGTTGCCCACAAATACAGCACACTCGGCAATCGCAGATTGAACAGCGTCCAGTGGTCGCCCCAACCGCCCGCCACCATGGCCTGCCAGAACAGCAGCGGTGGCTTGGTGTTGCGCATGAAGTCATACGAGCTGACCAGCGGCAGCCAGTGGCCGCTCTCAGCCGTCAGGCGGGCAATGTGCGCGTAAACAAGCTCATCGCCATTGCGGGGAATGTGGTCACCACCGAGCTGGTACAGATAGCCAAGCGCGATAACAACGGCCAGCAACACCCAAGCCAGACAGCGACGGTGCGACATCACGGCGCGCCTTTGCCGCCGCTGCGGCGAAAGGTTAGTCTGTCGTTTGCCACAAAGTTGAAGATGCTGGACACAGCAATTGCCACCAGATTGGCGACGATGTAATGCAAATAAAGCGATAGCGATTTCGTCATGACCGATTGAATGGCAATCGACACCCCAGCCGCCGCAACATACTTGAAGAACAGCACCAGCACGGGCGGGCTAGCCTCCACTTGACGATCCCGCCAGGTCAGGCGGCGGTTGAAGTAAAAGTTGCTGATGGTGGCCAGTGTGATGGCAATGGCAATCGAATAATTCAGTCGCGCGTGAAAGTCAGCGATGTGCAACAGCAAGAACTCCTGGCAGGCGTAAAGCACGGCAATGTTGATGACTGTGCCACTGGCACCGACCGCACCAAACTTGATGAAGCGCCAGCGCGCCATCGGCTGCAAGCGGGCAGGCAGACGGCTGATCAGGCCCTCATAAATGCAGCGTAAATTGGTCATTGGCTCGCGGTCAAAAATTCCCGCGCTTTGGCAAGAACGCTGTCAGGTGCAATGACCTTCAGGCACTGGTTGTCACCATCGCAAAAACTGTCACGATGGTTGTACGCCGTCAGGCAGGGCGAGCACGGCCACTGGCTGTAAAACGAATGGCATTGCGCTGTGAGCGGCGCATACAGCGCAGGGGTTTCAGGCCCAAACAGCATGATGGTCCAGATCGGCGTGAGCGCGGCAAACTGACCCGGTCCACCGTCATTTGTCACCAGCAATCTGGCCACATGAAACAGCGCCAGCAGTTCGGCAATTGACCGGGTGTAGCCCGTCAGGTCAATCACCGGGCTGGTCTGGTTTGAACTTTTTACATTAGCCACCAGTTGTTGTGCCAACACCTGATCGTCTTTCAGGCCAATCACAGCCACTGAACAACCGTCCTGCACCAGGCCACTGCACAGCGCTGTATAAGATTCAAGCGGCCAGGCACGGATCGGCAAAATACCGCCGCCTGGGTAGACCAATACCAGCGGTTTGCCAGCGATGGTTGGAAAGTCAATGGCCAGGCGGCTTTGAATGTCAACAACCTGCTGCGCGTCTAGCTGCACATGTGGCGGTGCTTGCGTCGGCAACATCACCTGAAGTTTTGATTTGGGCACAGCCGTTGAATCAATCGCGCGCGCCAGCGTCAAAAACTGCGCACTGATGTGCTGGTATGGGTTGTACGGAACGGGTCTGTTGATGTGCGAGCCGCGGTACAGACCTTCTTGCGTGTGCCGATGAAACCCCACTCTGACGCTGGCGCCACTGGCAAAAGACAGCAAACTGCTGATACGCGAAAACAGCTCACAATCAATCGCTGTATCAACATGGGCGCGGCGCAGTTGCATGACCGAGCACCACAGACTGGACAGCAAACCCATCAGCGATTTGTCGTCCACCGTGTGGACGTTCTCAGGCTTGATGACACGCATCAGGTCCAGAATCTCGCGGTTTTTACCGAACAGCAGTGCATGCAGTTCTGCATTCGGGTAGCGCGTTTTAAGCCGCGCAAACATGTCGTGCGCCAGCACCAGGCTGCCCATTTCAGACAGCAAAATAATCACGATGGCGCGGGGCGGGGCATCGCTTTGGGTCTTGAAGGGCCGGGTCAAGGCGTCCAGCAAAGATACCGCAGCGCAGAGCGGCATGCCCGCCCAGCGGTCTATCCAGCGTTGCAGACGGATGTTCATTCGCTAGACGCCGCGCGCCCGGTCGGCATGGAACTGGCGTGCAAATTCAGAAAAACGCCCGGCGTCTAAAGCATCCCGGACTTCCTGCATCAGGTTCAGGTAGTAGTGCAGGTTATGAATGCTGGCCAACATCGGGCCCAGCATTTCGCCACAACGATCCAGGTGGTGCATGTACGCACGGCTGAAGTTTTTGCAGGTGTAGCACGTGCAGGTCATATCAACTGGCGCGTCTTCGGTTTTGTAGCGCGCATTGCGAATTTTCAGATCGCCAAAGCGGGTAAACATGTGGCCGTTACGGGCATTGCGAGTCGGCATCACACAGTCAAACATGTCCACGCCTGCGCCAACACCTTCAACCAGATCTTCCGGCGTGCCCACACCCATCAGGTAGCGGGGCTTGTTGGCTGGCAAGCGGTGGGGGGTGTGCGCCATGATGCGCTGCATTTCTTCTTTGGGCTCGCCCACGCTGACGCCGCCAATCGCATAGCCTGGCAGGTTAAGCTCAGTCAGCGCTTCCAGAGACTCCTGCCTCAAGTTGTCAAACATGCCGCCCTGCACGATGCCAAACAGTGCGTTGGGATTCCCCAGCTTTTCAAACTCGGCCATACAGCGGCTGGCCCAGCGTTTGCTGAGCTCCATCGACGTGCGTGCCTCGGCTTGAGTGGTGATTTGGCCTGCGGTGTCATACGGCGTGCATTCGTCAAACTGCATCACAATGTCGCTGTTGAGCACCGTCTGGATTTGCATCGAGATTTCAGGCGTTAAAAACAGCTTGTCGCCATTGACGGGCGATGAAAACGCCACGCCTTCTTCCGTGATCTTGCGGCCCTTGCCGTCGGTACCGCCCAGCGACCAGACCTGAAAGCCACCGCTGTCGGTCAATATCGGCTTGTGCCACGCTTCAAACTTGTGCAGCCCGCCAAATTGTTTGAGTACATCCAGCCCGGGCCGCATCCACAAATGAAAGGTGTTGCCCAAAATGATTTGCGCCCCCATGTCATGCAGCGACTGCGGCATCACGCCCTTGACCGTGCCGTAGGTACCAACGGGCATAAAGATGGGGGTTTGCACCACGCCGTGGTTCAGCGTTAGCGTGCCGCGACGGGCATGGCTGGTGGGGTCGGTGGTGAGGACTTGAAAGGTGAGCATCGCAAAAGCAGGGTTAAACAATTTTAAGCGGCTCGGTACAGAGCCAGACTTTGGTGGTGCCAGGTCAGTTCGTGGCCGTTTTATGCAAGAGCATCGAATCTCCATAGCTGAAAAACCGGTAGCGCTGCTCAATCGCATGCTGGTACAGCGCCATGATGTGCTCGTAACCTGCAAAAGCGCTGACCAGCATCATCAGCGTGCTTTTGGGCAAATGGAAGTTGGTCAGCAGCAAATCGACCACTTCAAACCCGAAGCCTGGCGTGATGAAAATATTGGTGTCGTTGCAGCCATCGCCAAATTTGGCGTGTGATTCCAGCGCACGCACGGTAGTTGTACCAACTGCCACCACACGACCACCGCGTGCCTTGCAATCTGCAATCGCCTGCACAGTCGCGGGCGGTACCTCAAAACGCTCAAAGTGCATCACGTGGTCGGCAATGTTTTCTGCCTTGACAGGCTGGAATGTCCCTGCGCCGACGTGCAGGGTGACGCTGGCGCGCTGCACACCGCGCGCTTGAAGCTGGGCGAGAACGGCTTCGTCAAAATGCAGCGCAGCTGTCGGCGCAGCCACGGCACCGGGGTGTTTGGCAAAAACGGTCTGGTAGCGCTGCTCGTCGTCCGCAGAATCATCATGGGTGATGTACGGCGGCAACGGCACATGGCCGAACTGGGCCATCAGCGCATAGGGGTCACTGCTGAGTTTGAATTTGTACAGGGGCCCGTCCACGTTCGGCCAGCGGCCCAGCAGCGTCGCGGTAAAGCCGCCGTCCATCTGCATGACAGCGCCGGGCAAGGGCTTTTTACTGACTTTCATGTGGGCAGCGACTTCATGACCTGACGCTGCATCGGGCGACAGCACGCGCTCGATCAGCAGTTCAAGACGACCGCCACTGGCCTTCTGGCCGAACATCCTGGCCTTGACAACCTTGGTGTCGTTGAACACCAGCAAGTCGCCAGGTAAAAGCAGATGGGGCAAGTCGGTGAACTGCCGGTCAACCAAAGCAGGAGCCCTCGCATCCAGCAAACGCGAACCGCTGCGCTGCTCGGGTGGGTGTTGGGCAATCAGTTCGGGGGGGAGTGTGAAATCAAAATCACTCAGGGTAAAGATGGTCTTCATACGGGCACAATTGTCCCACCATGCCGCCCCCTGCCAAGGACTCCAAACCAGCGCCTGTCAAAACAGCCGCCCAAAAAGCATTGGACAAACTCGGCCTGCGCCGCGACATTGACCTGGCCCTGCACCTGCCGCTACGTTATGAAGACGAAACCCGTATCACCAAGCTGGCCGATGCAAGAGATGGCGACATGGTGCAGATTGAAGGCCAGGTGACAAACAGCGAAATCGCTTTTCGGCCGCGTCGTCAGTTGCGCGTGACGCTTGACGACGGCACTGACACCTGCACGCTGCGGTTTTTGAATTTCTATCCGTCGCATCAAAAAACCCTGAGCGTGGGTGCGCGGGTGCGGGCGCGCGGTGAGTTGCGTGGTGGCTTTGTGAGCCGCGAGATGGTTCACCCGAGTTTCAAGTTGGCAGGTGGCGAACTGCCCGGTGCGTTGACGCCGATTTACTCCACCGTTGCGGGTTTGCCGCAGGCGTATTTGCGCAAAGCGGTGCTGGGCGGTGTTGCGCGGGCTGACTTGAGCGAGACGATTCCGGCCCCGTTTTTAAGTCAAAAACTGCCGCAGCCGCTGTGGAACTTGCGTGAGGCGCTACAGTTTTTGCACAACCCCACACCCGATGTGGCCCTGACCACTTTTGAGGACCACAGCCACCCCGCCTGGCAGCGACTGAAAGCGGAAGAACTTTTGGCCCAGCAACTGTCGCAGCTGGAGGCCCGGCGCGTGCGTGCGGCCATGCGCGCGCCGCCTTTGCTACGCGGCTCACTGCAAAACACCCCATGCCCGTTGCATGACCAGTTGCTGGAGCGCCTGCCATTTCGCCTCACAGTTGCGCAGCAGCGCGTGGGATCTGAAATCACTGCAGACCTACAAAAGAACGTGCCCATGCACCGCCTGCTGCAAGGCGATGTGGGCTCTGGCAAAACTGTCGTCGCTGCACTGGCCGCCGCGCGCTGTATCGACGCAGGCTGGCAATGCGCGCTGATGGCGCCCACCGAGATTCTGGCTGAACAGCATTTCAGAAAGCTCATCACCTGGCTGGAGCCGCTGGGCATCAAAACAGCCTGGCTCACAGGCAGCCAAAAGGCCAAGGAGCGCCGTGAAGCGCTGGCCATGATTGCCAGCGGCGAAGCAGGCTTGGTGGTCGGCACACATGCGGTGATTCAGGACAAGGTGGTGTTTAAGAACCTGGCATTGGCCATCATTGATGAGCAGCACCGTTTTGGCGTGGCACAGAGGCTGGCGTTGCGGTCCAAGATGACGTCAGATGGGGATGAACCTCACCTGCTCATGATGACCGCCACCCCCATCCCGCGCACTCTGGCCATGAGCTACTACGCCGATCTGGATGTCTCCACCATTGACGAGCTGCCGCCCGGTCGCACCGCCATCGTGACCAAAGTGGTCAACGACTCCCGCCGAGATGAAGTGATTGAGCGCATCCGCAGCCAGATTGCGCAGGGCAGGCAGGTGTACTGGGTGTGTCCGCTGATTGAAGAAAGCGAAGCGCTGGATTTGACCAATGCCACCCAGACGCACGAAGCCTTATCAGCTGCCCTGCCTGGCGTCATGGTCGGCCTGCTGCATTCGCGCATGCCTGTGGCAGAGAAAAAAGCCGTGATGGCACTGTTCAATGACGGCGTGATGGCCGTACTGGTCAGTACCACCGTGATTGAGGTTGGCGTGGATGTACCGAACGCGTCGCTGATGGTGATTGAACATGCCGAAAGGTTTGGCCTGAGTCAATTGCACCAGCTGCGTGGACGGGTCGGGCGCGGCGCGGCGGCGTCGGCTTGTGTGCTGCTGTATTCAACGGGTGATGCAACGCGGTTGGGTGACACGGCCAAGGCGCGGCTCAAAGCGATGGTGGAAACCAGCGACGGCTTTGAGATTGCGCGTCGTGATCTGGAAATCCGCGGGCCAGGTGAATTTTTGGGCGCGCGCCAGTCAGGTGCGCCACTGCTGCGGTTTGCTGACCTGACGATCGATGCCCCATGGCTGGCATGGGCCAGAGACTTGGCCCCGCAGATGCTTGACAAGCACGCTGCCCTCGCCGCGCGGCACGTCATGCGCTGGCTTGGCAGCAAAGGCGACTATTTGAAAGCCTGAGCCAGCCGCGACCCTCTGGCAGGCTGACCCTAGTGTAGTGTTGCATATGTATTGAACTTTTATATGAACATCCACTCCAAAGCTGATTACTTCAGTTTAGAGGGATAGCAAAATGAACAATCGCAGGGTAGTAGTCGAATTTGGCCAAGATGA
>JBILXX010000130.1:0-6895 GCA_044378095.1 Polaromonas sp. | reverse complement strand
TAAAAATCTCATCTTGCGGTTCTCCTGCATGTAGCGGGCCCGGCTTATGGGGGTGTCTTGCATCCCTTCTCCATAAACCGGACAGATTACTTGCTAAAAACCGGACAAATCATTTACTGCTGACACGCTAACCCTGAGCCAGTGCCAAGCCAAGCTAAAAGTGCTTAAAATTTAAGCGCTAAGCGAGTTTGGGTGTTTGCTGATTTTTAATTCTGCAAGTCCCTCAGAAGAGCACAAAAAATTCTCGGTCCAGGAGGCGGAACGTGTGGCCACCGCGAAAAGCCGGCCCGACCAAAAAGTGGCTGGCGAGTTGTTGGCGATACCGACACAATAAGGGCATGCCCAAACTTACTCTGCTCGACCAGCTCAACAAACTGCCCACTTACCTGCATGTGTCTGACATTCAGGGTTTGAGCCAGCTCGCTACCCATGGTGTGCTGGGTGTAACGGGCCTGGCTGAAAGTGTGCACGGCAACGTATACAAGGCGGTGGCCACGCCGTTTGGGCGGCTAGGTGCAAAATTTGTGGATGCTGCGCCGGGCAGCAGTGGCGTCAAGCCCGGTGGCATCACTTCTTTTGTGTATGGCGGCATCAAGGGGGTCACGCGGCTGGCTGGAGGCACAGTCAACGCGACCTTGCATAAAGCCGGGCCGATGATCACCAAACGCTTTGGCACGCCCGACTCGTCGCCAGAGCGCGAAGCCGTGATCTCAAGCATCAACGGCGTGCTGGGCGACCAGCTGCTGGCAACAGCCAACCCACTGACCATTACCATGCGCTTGCGCCATGAGGGCAAGCCTTTGATTCTGGAAAAAACCGCCTTGGCGCAGCGCTTACCCCAAGCTACCGGCAAGCTGCTGGTGGTGTTGCATGGCTTGTGCATGAATGATTTGCAGTGGACAAGCAATGGATACAACCATGCCGATGTGCTGGCCAAAGCGCTGGGCTATACCCCGGTCTATCTGCACTACAACACGGGGCTGCACACGTCCGTCAACGGCCAGCAGTTTGCAAGTCTGCTTGACGAGTTGATCTTGGCTTGGCCGCAGCCGATTCAAGAGCTCAGCCTGTTGGTTCACAGCATGGGCGGCCTCGTCAGCCGCAGCGCCTGTTATGTGGCTGAACAAACCAAGATGGCATGGCGCAAGCATTTGAAGAACATTGTCTTTTTAGGCACGCCGCACCACGGCGCACCGCTGGAGCGGGTCGGTAACTGGATCGACACAACGCTTGGCAGTAACCGGGTGACCAAACCCTTTGCTGCCATTGGCCAAATCCGCAGCAGCGGCATCACTGACCTGCGCTACGGCCATGTGCTGGAGTCCAGTTGGCTGGGCAAGGACCGTTTTGTGCGTTCACCTGATTCGCGCGAGCCGCTGCCTTTACCTGTGGGTGTGAGCTGCTTCACCGTGGCGGCCACCACGTCAAGCGCAGCCAGCCCCATGAAGGACGCGTTGATAGGCGATGGCCTGGTGCCCCTGCGGAGTGCGTTGGGTCAGCACGATGAAGCGCCGCACTGCCTGAGCTTTGAAGTTGACAAACAGTGGACGGCTTACGGCACGAACCACATGGCTTTGCTGTCGCGCCCTGATGTTGGGGCGCAAATCGTGCATTGGCTCAGTAGGTGATGGTGACCGTGTGCGGCTGTGTGCCCGTGCAGACACCTGTATTGCAAGTACCTGACTGGTTGGCTGGCATGGTGGCGGTCAGC
This sequence comes from Polaromonas sp., assembly GCA_044378095.1. Classification (GTDB taxonomy): domain Bacteria; phylum Pseudomonadota; class Gammaproteobacteria; order Burkholderiales; family Burkholderiaceae_C; genus Polaromonas. Next base: position 5,184 of record JBILXX010000130.1, on the reverse strand, counting down.
GTGACAGCCTGATTTGCACCCGTCCCGCTGGTGGTGACTGCGGGGCTGACGACGACGGTGTAATTCAGCCCTAAAACGGTGGCAGCAGCGGGGCTGACAGTCGCTGTCCAGGGCAAGTTGTTGCTGCACCGCAAATTAAAGCTTTGCGTTGCTACCTGCGGCGCTGCGCTGAACGATGTGTAGTTAAACACCATGCGTGTGGGAAATGAGTTCAGGACGCACTGGTTGTTCACGCCCACGCTGTAGGTGATGGGGGCTGCGGGTGTCAAAGCGCCTGCATTGTTATTGGGGAATTGCCCAAAAATACTGATGGTGTCGTCGTACACGCCTGCTGTTGGGGCGGCTGGGTTGCCGCCTGCCGTGCCGCGCACGCGCAGGCAGTAAGGCACAGTGACTGACTGCGACAGCGCAGCGCCAAAGTTAAGGGTACCCCTGATCACGTTGGTGGTGCCGGTTCCAGGCGCGTACCAGTTGGAGGTGTTGTTGCAAGCCGCAGCGCGTGTCAGCGTGTAGTTCAGGCGGTTTCCAGTCACGCCCAGACGCACGCGCCGTACAGTCCCATTGACATTCAGCCCGTTGCCAGCCTTCAGCCGGTAGGTCAATGTTGTTGCATCGGTAGCGGCGCGGGTACAGGTCAATATGGCTGCGCCCTGGGTGTCGGTGTTGGCTGCGGAGTTGTACAACACGCCAGTGCTGCTGGCCGTGACGCTACAGCTAAACACCGCCCAGGCCTGTTGGCTGGTCAACGCAGTTATGGCCAGAGCTGGCCAGGCCATGCTGCGCAGCAAAATTGAGAGAGGTAAAAGCTTCATCGTTTGATTCCAGTGCAGGTCAGCGGCCCAATACGGGCAATGTCATCGAGCGCGCCTTCGGGCAGCACGACATTCAATGTACAAAAGGTGTTGTTCCATGTCAGGCGGATTTGATTGGCAGGTTGCAGTCCCGTGATAAATGCCTCGCCTCGGCGCGCCACAAAGAACTCCTGCTTGTCGCCGACCAGCTCAATCTCTGCGCCCGCAGGGGCGGGCTCGCCATCGTCGAAAATAATTTTGATCAATGCGCCACGGCCGCTACGCACCGGGAACTTCACAATCAAACCGCTGCGGTTCCCGGGCACAACGACCTGTTCAATACTGTCCAGCTCGGCGCTGATGGGCAGCTCGCTCGGGTCCAGCCGAATGCTGTTGGGCTGGTAGGGCAGCAGTCGCGGCACGAGCGCCTTGCCGTCCTTGTCGGTGCGCGCCAGGATGTTGCCCTGAAAGCCCACACCCACGCCTTCGTAGCCGGGCACTTCTACCAGGGCAAAGCTTTCCTGTACGCGGCGGGTGGAAAAAAACTGGCCGTCAATGCCGACCAGCCCGCCCTGCGCGCCCAGGCGCACGGTTTGCTGCGCTGCCGACGCATTGACATCGGCCGTCAGCAGGCCTTTGCTGCCCTGGTAGTACAAGCCGCCCTCGGCGTAATTTTGCGTGCTTCGTTGGCCGGCCAGCGTGCGCCAGCCCAGTCCGGTGTCACCGCTCAGGCTTTGGCTGGCACTGACGTAGGCGTCGGTCTGGTTGTTGCGTCGGGTCAGGCTGCTGGCGAGAGAGATCTGATTTTCAAGGGGTACCAGAAGGCTCACGCCAACCGATGTGCTGTTGGCCAGGCCGTCTCGCCCGGTGACGCGCACGGCATTGAACGACAGCGACGAGCGCTCGCCTACGCGAATGGAATAGTTGGCGCTGTAGGTTGTCAAGGGGCTTTGGTCATAGCTGGTGATGCGCGCATAACCCACGCCAATTGAGCCGAAACGCTCTGACGAGTAGGTGTAGTTGCCCGAAAGCTGCAGCTTGTACGGCAAGATGTTGGTGTCCTGGCCAATTTGCCGGTAGCCGCGCGACGCGCCCTCGCCACGCAGGCTAAAGCCGTGGCGCAGGCTTGATTTTTCAGCGCCCACCAGCCACTGCGCCTTGCCCCAGTAGCCCAAACGGCAGCGCATAAACCAGCCCAACGCCGCCGCCTTGTGTGCTTTGACCATACTCACCGCGTGTTTCTACCGTCAGGCTTTTGTTGATGCCGTAGCGCCAGATGCCCGATGCAAAGCGCTGACCGTAGTCGGCATTGCGTGTGCCCAGGTTGCGCCGCACCGCACCGGCTTCAAAGCTCCAGTCGCTCAGGTCTTCCTCTAACAGCGACGCGTGGCTGAAAAAGTCTTGCACCAGCACGGTCTCGCGGCCCAGCACGTCACGTACCACCACACGCGCCTGGCCGTTGCCGGTCAGCAGCGGAAAGTTGTCAATTGCAAACGGCCCTGTGGGGACTTGCGAGGTTTGGCGAAGCGCATCGTTGATGTACAGCTCTACCGTGCTGGGTGCGCTGGACAAGCCCCGCACAATCGGGAAGGGTTGCGATATAAAACCGGGCGTCAAGCCAAAATTGCGGCTGATCTGAAAGCCGCCAAAATAAACTGACCGTCCCCAGGCACCGCTGCGCGTGCTGCTGTCGCCCAGCCGCATGGTCAGGTTGTCCTCCAGCAGGTCCCGGGTGAATGTGGTCTCCAGGCGGCGCACATTGCGGGTCAGCAGTGGGTCATTGCCAATCAGGTTGCGAGCTGAATACGTGCTGGTCAGAACGCCCCAGTTGTTGGACACCCCAAACTCCAGCAGCGCCCCCAGGTCCTGTGTAGCGGCAATGCCGCGCGTGTTGGCGTGGGTGTAGCTGAGGTCGTAATTAAAAAACCCGGCCAGCACCGACGGGGTGATGGGGGGGCGCTCGGCAATCGGCTGGGTCAGCCGCGTGGCAGCGAAAGCTTGCGGTGAAAACTTCAACTCCAGTGACTGGTTGGCGTTGTTGAGCTGCGCGCTGAAGCCTGGCACGGCAGTCAGGGCATACCAGGTCTGCCCCTGATGCACGACGGGCTCGGCATTGGCGCGGCGGTTGACGCGCCACTCTTCAAAGGCATCGGCAGGTGCAAACAGCACACCGGCGCGCTCCATCAACACCCAGCTGCCAGATGACGCACCATTGACGGTGATCTCCAGCGGCATCATGCGCGGCGGTGTGCTCTGGATGGGCTGCTTTGCTATTGGCGGGCTAACGGGCGCGTCTTGCGCGACAGCCACACGGCTTGACAGCGTCAGCGCTGCGCAGACACTTGCCAGGCAAAGTGCTTGGGCAAGCGGCGTTAAAAATAGTGATGGAGGCATGGCGGTTTGCCCCGTATGAATGCGTTGACCCGTCATTGGTTCATAAAAGGGCTGCCAAAGAGCCCGGTACAACAAAGGCAATAAGGGACGCCGCTTTTATGGCAGGGTGATGCTGAATGCTTGCGATTTACCATCATCAAAACGCACATTGAGTTGTGCTGCGCCCGGCGCGATGACCTGCTCGCCGTTCACGCTCATGGTTTTGCGTGCGCCCGGCAAGATGTATGTGCCACCTTCAAAGCGAGCCAGGGTTTGATCGCCCCGCATCAGCGAAATTTCGCGCACCTGTGCATACGCGGTGCCCTGGTTGCCGCAACTGACATTGACAACCTGCGGCGTGCTGCGGGCTGCTGTGCAGTCCATTTCGCGCTTGGCGGGCGGTGGGGTGATGAACACCGGTAAGGACAAGGCCAGTGCAATCGGCACCTCAATGGTTTTGTCTTTCGATGCAACAGCCTCGGGTACCTCGCGCATGATCATGCGGTAAATCAGCTGGCGGCTGGCATCGGCGGGCTTGAGCCGCGCCAGCCTGACCACTTGCCTGGCACCGGGTGCCAGCTTGATGATGGGGGGCGACAAAATCAGGTCCTCTGTGGGTACTTGCTCGTCCGTGCCGTCCGGCTTTTGGGTCCAGGCATTCAGGTCGGCCTGCAACACCACTTCGGTGTCGCCCTCATTGGTAATGGTGACCGCTATCGCTCGATCCCTGGGTGTCATGTAAATGCGCACGGGCGTGACTGAAAACACACCTGCAAACACTGGTGACGGCGCAGCTGTAACCAGACTCAGCGCTAGCAAAAATATAGCGCTGGGGCTTTTGTGTAATTGCATTGAGGTGGATTTGGGCGAATTGTGTTGCATATTGCGAGCTTAACAGGCGTCAGCAGACTTAAAAGGTAAGCAACACTTCAAAAGGACCATCCGAACCATCGACGTTGTAAATACGCCATGCGGTAACCGTACCCGTGCCCGGGTAAAAATCATTTGAGAGCCCTAATGAGCCCGATTGCGGCCCGGGACTGGTGATACCCGGGCTCAGCACATATCGATAGGCACCACCATTAACCCCCAAAAAGCGGACATTCGGATTGGCGGTCATGCTGACAAACTGACCCGTACCGCAAACCACCCGAACCACGGCATTGGTTTTTTCGCTCAGGGTTTGGCTGATGCAGACGCCCGGCGCTGAGAACGCGGCGGTGTTGACGCCAGTGCCCAGCGCTGTACCTGTGTCGGTGCCAGTCAAAGTAATGTTGACTGAGAGCTGCCCAGCCGACGTACCCGCATGACTGCCTGACATGAGGCTACACAGCAGCAAACCAAAACAGCACGCCTTGAATGCCAGCACATCGATCCCCGGTTTGACAACGCTGGCTTGCAGCCGTTCCATTAATAAGTAATGGTCAGGGTACGCTGCTTGTTGGTTGATGCGGTGTTAACGCAAACGCCGCCAGCGGTAGCGCAATTGCCACCTTGACCGCCTGCAATACTGCCGGTGACCGAATACGTCTGCGCAGAGCCATTACCAGTCGCGCCCGCTGAGCTCAAAGCCAGGGTGTAAGCCAGGTTGGTGGCTTGGTCGGTGTAGCTGCCAGCAGCGTCCAGCGCCATGGTGTACGGCAGGGTGTTGGTGCAACGGACAGTAAATCCGCCAGATGTGGTTTGAGCTTGCGCCGCAACTTGGAACGAAGTGTAAGAAAATGCAACGTCAGAAGTTTTGGCGTAAACGCATGCGCTGGTCAGCGTGATGGCAACATCAAAATTGCCGGTGGCCGTCGCCGCCTGCGATGGCACGGTGATGATGGCTGTCATGGCCAGAGCGGCGGCAAGAGCTAGTTTTTTCATGATGAATATCCTGTTAAACGTTAGGTAAATGAGGGACTTGCAGAATTCCGCAAGCCAGCCGAATTAACCGCTACGTGAGGTAAAAAAAGTTGCGGGCACCGCCTAAAAGGCTGCAAGATCAGGGTATTGAATCATGAACTTGGTGAGCGCCCAT
>JBILXX010000051.1:0-25745 GCA_044378095.1 Polaromonas sp. | reverse complement strand
AAAAATCTCATCTTGCGGTTCTCCTGCATGTAGCGGGCCCGGCTTATGGGGGTGTCTTGCATCCCTTCTCCATAAACCGGACAGATTACTTGCTAAAAACCGGACAAATCATTTACTGCTGACAGTCCAGCCCCGTCACCGCGCCTGAAAGCTGCTCTCGCATTTCTGCGCATCTGGCTTGGGGCACCTTGAGCATTCGCGAATGCGTGCATGCCGTGGCCCTGCGCCGCACCGGGCTGCAAGCCATGCCGGCCGGTGAGCGGCCCGACGGATTTTTAGCGTCGCTCAAAAGCTTTGAAAGCCGCTTGCACTGGCACTGCCACTTCATTCAAAAGCTGGAGTCTGAACCGGCCATTGAGCTGCGCAATGTCAACCGCGGCTTTGACAATTTGCGAAATGAAGGCGAGCTGTCGATTGAAGAAAATCTGCGCTTGCAGGCATGGCGAGACGGGCGCACAGGTTTTCCCTTCATCGACGCCTGCATGCGCAGCCTGAACGCCACGGGCTGGATCAATTTCAGAATGCGGGCCATGCTGGTCAGCTTTGGCGCGTACCAGCTGTGGCTGCACTGGCGGCATTTGGGCATGCACTTGGCGCAGCAGTTCACCGACTATGAGCCCGGCATTCACTGGAGCCAGTGCCAGATGCAGTCTGGTGTGTCAGGCATCAACACGATACGGATTTACAGCCCCATCAAACAAAGCCATGACCAGGACCCGACGGGCACCTTCATACGGCAGTGGGTCCCCGAGCTGGCGGGTGTTGAACCCGCATTTATTCATGAGCCCTGGTTGATGCCTTCACCGCCCACCAACTACCCGCAGCCGGTGGTCGACATGAAGGCCGCCACGTTGGCGGCGAAGGAAAAGATTTACGGCAAAAAGGCTGAAAAAGCCGTGCAAACCGAGGCCGCAAGGGTGTTTGAAAAACACGGCTCGCGCAGCCCGAACCGTGAGATGGTGCGGCCTCGAAAGGCGGCCGCCAAAGTCAGTAAGTCTTTGGATCCAGCGCTTGAAACGCCGCAACTAGGCTTCGAGTTTTAACGCATCTTTTTTGCTTGACTGATGCCGGGCTTGGCGCTGAGCCAGATGTTTGGGTGTTTTGGGCAGGGCGGCTTGCTGTGCGCTGAGCCGCTGTGCCAGACATTGCGGTCTGCCTCGCGCGCCGCTGGCGGTGTAGTCAGCCAACAATGCGGCTTGTACCCTTTCAACATCCAGTGCGCGAACATTGGCCAGGTACTCGTGCACCAAATCTGTCAATTTTTCGTGCGCAAATTCGTGGGTTTTCCCCGTAGTTTGCCACAGCCAATCGCTGAAATTTAAGAAAAGATGAAAGGCTGAACCCGGTTGCAGCAGCAGCATCACCGCGCTGCCAAATCGCCCTGAATTGACAACCATATCCCAATACCTTGCAAAGCGCTTGATGCGCTGCATGGTGACAAAGTCAACCATGCTATTTTGCAAAATCGTGTACGGCGTTTGTGGCTCGTACACCATCGCGTAGTCTGCGGTGTGGCGTGTGATCGGTGTGCCGCGCAGGCGCTTCAAAATTCCGAACTGGATTTCATGCGGCGCCAGTCCGTGCAGTCTGTCAAAGCCCTCGGCAAAGCTTTCAAGCGTTTCACCAGGCAGGCCAAAAATTAAATCGGCATGAACGTGCGCATGACTCTGCGTCACCAGCCAGCGCAGGTTGTCAGCGGTTTTGATGTTGTCTTGCCTGCGTGAGATGCGCTGTTGCACCTCCGGGTTAAAGCTTTGAATGCCGACTTCGAATTGCAGCGACCCTGGGGGGAACTGCGCGATGAGTTCTTTCAGGCGGTCATGCAGGCTGTCGGGGACGACTTCAAAATGAATGAACAGGTCGGGCGAGAGTCGATCCAAAAAAAACTGCAAGATGCGAACCGAAAAATCAACCTTCAAATTAAACGTGCGATCCACAAACTTGAAGTTGCGCGCCCCGCGCTGGTAAAGCGCGTCCATCTCAGCCATGAAGGCGTTCAGGTCAAACGCCCAGGCGGTTTTATCCAGCGAGCTTAAACAAAACTCGCACTTGAAGGGGCAGCCGCGCGAGGCCTCTACATAAAGCAGTCGCTTGGCCAGGTCTTCAGGCGTGTATTCGTTGTACGGCAGCGCAATAGCATCCAGGGCGGGTTGCTCACCAGCAATGACTTTCATCAAAGGCTGCGGGCCATCGAGCAACGCCCGGCAGAGTTTGGGAAAGCTCACATCCCCCCAGCCCGTCACCACATGGTCAGCGATGCGGCAAATCTCCTGGGCATCGGTTTCAAAGCTGACTTCCGGCCCACCCAGCACGATTTTGATGTCAGGTCGCAGCGCCTTGATCAGTTGCACCACCTGCGTGGTTTCGACCACGTTCCAGATGTACACGCCAAAGCCAATGACTTTGGGGGTCAGCGTCAAGAGCTGTTCAGCAATCAACAACGGCGGCTGCGCAATCACAAATTCACGCAACTGCGTTTGCGCCTTCAAGCCCGCGCCGCCGTGTAGGTCCATGTTTGCCAGCAGGTAACGCAGACCCAACGAGGCGTGAATGTATTTGGCATTCAGGGTAGCTAGGACGATGGCGCTGGCAGAATTAGGCATCGACCTATTATCGGAGCTTGGCCATTTTTAGCTGTAATAACCCACGTTCAAAACCGACCAACCCGAAAAGCCCACCGGAACTATTGGCCCCAAAACCCGCTCACACACTGACCATGAATTCCCGATTTTTCAAGAACGCTCTGCTTTTTATAGCTGCTTGCGCCCTTTTTCAGGGCGCTGCAGCTCAAATCAACTTCAATAAAAAGCCTGCAGCCAGCACTGTGGTCACCACCGACCAGGTGCGTGCCGAGTTGATGGCTTTTGCCCCTGAGGGTGTTGAGCCTGGCAAGCCGGTATGGGTGGGATTGCAGATAGCACACCAACCTGAATGGCACACCTACTGGAAGAACTCAGGCGACTCTGGCCTGCCCACCGTGCTTGACTGGCAACTGCCAGCGGGCATCACTGCTGGCGATATTGCCTGGCCTGCGCCTAAAAAGATACCGATTGGCACACTGGCCAACTACGGTTATGAAAATACCGTGCTGCTGCCCGTGCCCCTGACGGTGGCGAAAAACTTCAGCGGCACGCAACTGGACATTCAACTCAAGGCCGCCTGGCTGGTGTGTAAAAAAGAATGCATCCCGCAAGAAGGTGACTTTACCTTGACCATTCCGGTCAAGAGTTCAACCGCCTTGCAGGGCAAGGTGTTTCAGGCGGCTTTTGATGCTGCACCCAAGCCCCTGCCTACGGGTTCAAGCCAGATTGAAGTCAGCGATAACAAAGGTATCAAGGCCATCAAAGTCGCCTTGAGTGGCCTGCCCGATAGCCTGACGGGCAAAACCCTCGAATTTTTCCCGGAAACAGGCAGCGTGATTGAACCCGCCGCCCAATGGTCACAAGCCTGGCAAGGCAAGACCTGGACGGCGCAAGTCCCGCTGTCTGGCCAGCGCACTGAAAGCCCCACCCTCATGCCCGTTGTGGTGGCTTGGGGCAAGGCGTCTTACCGGATTGAAGCGCCCGTCAAAGGTGACTGGCCCCAGGTTGCAGCTGCTGCACTTGTACCGCCTGCTCTGGAAACCGCTCTGAAGGCCAATGCCACCAGCGGCGCCGCACCAATTCAAGCGCCTGCCGCGTCGCTGACGCTCTGGGCGGCGCTGCTGGGTGCGCTGATTGGCGGCATGATTTTGAACTTGATGCCCTGCGTTTTCCCCGTACTGGCCATCAAGGTGATGAGCTTTGTGAAGGTGAAAGACCAGGCCACCCGTGTCAAAACAGGCTTGGCCTACACCGCAGGTGTCACGCTGTCGTTCCTGGCGCTGGGCGCGCTGCTGTTGGGCTTGCGCGCGGCGGGCGAGCAACTGGGTTGGGGCTTTCATCTGCAAAGTCCGGCAGTTGTTGCTGGCTTGGCGATTTTATTCACGCTGCTGGGTTTGAACCTGGCCGGGCTGTTTGAATTTGGCAACATTCTGCCCAGCCGGGTCGCGAGCCTGCAGGCCCAGAACCCGACGGTCGATTCGTTTTTATCGGGCGTACTGGCCACAGCCATTGCATCGCCCTGCACCGCGCCTTTTATGGGTGCGTCGCTGGGTTACGCGGTCGGCTTGCCCGCCGCGCAGGCTCTGGCCGTGTTTGCGGCAATCGGCCTGGGCATGGCGCTACCGTACCTGGCCGCCAGTGCGATACCGGCTGTTGCCAACATGCTGCCCCGCCCCGGTGCTTGGATGGTGACCTTCAAGCAATTGATGGCTTTCCCGATGTTTGCAACGGTTGTGTGGCTGGTGTGGGTGCTGGGTCAGCAAAGCGGTATTGATGGCGCAGGTGCGTTGCTGGGTGTGCTGGTGCTGATATCGCTGATCATTTGGGCTTTGACCTTAAAAGGCCGGGTACGTGCTGTCATCGCTACATTTTCAGTAGCTGCTTGCGCTCTATTTATATGGTCTACAGGCCAAAATATCACCAAAATTCAGGACAATTCAGCCACTGCTAGCCTGGCAAGCGGCTGGCAAGCGTGGGAGCCGGGCCGGGTGGAGCAGCTCACCGCCAGCGGGCAAAGCGTGTTTGTGGACTTCACCGCTGCCTGGTGCGTGACTTGCCAGTACAACAAGAAAACCACGCTGAGCAATGCTCAGGTGCTGGCCGATGTGGCTGCAAAAAAGGTTGTGCTGTTGCGGGCCGACTGGACACGGCGCGACCCTGCCGTCACAGCGGCACTCGCCCAGCTAGGTCGCAGTGGTGTGCCGGTTTATGTGATTTACAAACCCGGCCGTGCGCCTGTGGTTATGAGCGAGATTTTGTCTGTTGATGATGTACGCGCTGAGTTAGCCAAACTTTAATTTTCTTTAGGAGCCTTCTACCATGCTTGATTTCAAAATCAGTCGTCGAACTTTCTCTTCTGCTCTTTTATTGCCTTCGCTGGCTGTGGGCGTGACCCAGGCCCATGCAGCTGCCAACGTCGGCCAGGCCGCGCCTGACTTTACGGCCACTGATGCCTTGGGTAAAACCCACAAGCTCAGCGACTTCAAAGGCAAGCATGTGGTGCTGGAATGGACGAATCCGGGCTGCCCGTTTGTTATCAAGCATTACAGCGGCAACATGCAGGCGCTGCAAAAAGAGTTCACGGCCAAAGGCGTGGTGTGGCTCAGCATCAATTCCACTGAAAAAGACAGCCGCGACTACCTGGCGCCCGCCAAACTGATGGCCTGGAAGTCAGACAAAAAGGCAGCGCCTACCGCCGTGCTGATGGACGAGTCCGGCAAGATTGGCCAGCTTTACAGCGCCAAAACCACACCCCACATGTACATCATCAACCCGCAGGGCATGCTGGTTTATGCGGGTGCCATTGACAGCGTACCGTCTGCCCGGGTTGACGACATCAAAACAGCGACCAACTACGTACGTCAGGGTTTGAATGAGGTACTGGGCGGCAAGGCCATCAGCACCCCATCCACCCGCGCCTATGGCTGCTCGGTCAAGTACAAAGACGCATGACGAACAACACATGACGATTGAAGCGGATGTCTTGGAAATCCTGAGCCACTGCCGCACGATTGCGGTGGTAGGGCTGTCGCCCAAACCCGAGCGCGCCAGCTTTGATGTGGCGCGTTACATGCAGGCTCACGGCTACCGCATCATCCCCATCAACCCGAATGCAGGCGTGGCCGACATCCTGGGTGAAAAGGTCTATGCCAGCCTGCTTCAGGCCAGCCAGATTGAAACAATTGACCTGGTGAACTGCTTTAGAAACAGCGAAGACATACCGCCTATCGTTGATGAGGCGATGGCTATCGGTGCCAAAGCCGTATGGATGCAACTCGGTATCGCACATGCCGTTGCAGCCGCCAAAGCACAAGCCGCAGGGCTTAAAGTGGTGCAAAACCGCTGCCTGAAAATAGATCACAGGGCACTTCAAAACAGGCTTTAACCGTAGCAAACCAGATAAAGTCAGGCATGACTTTGCTTTTGATGGAATGTGACCGCATAAAAACAACTCTGCTTTTGATGTCCGTTTTTATGCTGACCGCCTGCACCACTCCCCCCGCCCCCACCCCGCGCGGTGGGGCACAAAGCGCGCCCATCACAACAGCTGAGCTGGCGCAGTCAGATGCCAACCGCATGGCCACACTGGGTATGCGTGACAACCTGACCAGCCTGATGTTGCTGGCCGACAAGCTGTACCGCCGCAATCCGTCTGAATGGCGCAAAGCCAGCACATCACGGGAAGCCGCTCTGACAAAACTCAAGGTCGCCATTGACAACAGCACCGCCTGGCCAGACCTGCAAGGCCGGCGCGACATCGTGGCGCTGTCATTGGCACTCAGTCCGGACTTCAAAGGCGACCGTGTGGCCGCATTTATCTACGCCAGCGCCGACATGCTGGTCACAGCCCACGGCAACAAAACCACTTTTTACCTGACCGACGCGCTGGACGCGCAGTATGTGTACAACGCCGCCCGCAACATTGAAATTGCGGTTTGGCTGCTGGCCAGCCGCAAAAATGCGCAAGGCTTGCCGCTGCTGCTGTCTGACGAGATCAACGAGCGCGAACGCAACCTGAGCTTTGAGCGCGAGTTTGGCAAAGTCATTGGCCGGCTTGAATTGCTGGCCGCCATGCTGACAGAAAAGTACCGCCGCGCGGTCATTACCTATGTGCAAAACCTGCTGGGCGGCACCTTCTTACAATTCCTGCCTGTCCGATAAAAAATCATTCACTTCAGAGATAACACGCCCCATGTACGCACCCTTGCAAAACGACACCTTTATTCGCGCATGTATGCGCCAGGCCACCACCCATACGCCTGTGTGGCTGATGCGCCAGGCTGGCCGCTACTTGCCAGAATACCGCGACACCCGCGCCAGGGCAGGCAGCTTTATGGGTCTGGCCACCAACACCGACTATGCGACCGAAGTCACGTTGCAACCGCTGGAGCGTTACAAGCTGGACGCGGCCATTTTGTTCAGCGACATCCTGACCATTCCCGACGCAATGGGTCTGGGCCTGAGCTTTGCGCTGGGCGAAGGCCCCAAGTTTGCCCACAACGTGCGTGACGAAGCGGCAGTGGCCAAGCTGGCTGTGCCCGACATGGCCAAGCTGCGCTATGTGTTTGATGCAGTCACGTCGATCCGCAAGGCCCTGAATGGTCGCGTGCCTTTGATTGGCTTTTCAGGCAGCCCGTGGACGCTGGCTTGCTACATGGTTGAAGGTGCAGGGTCTGATGACTACCGGCTGGTCAAAACCATGATGTACCAGCGGCCGGATCTGATGCACAAAATGCTGGCCATCAATGCCGATTCAGTCGCTGCGTATCTGAATGCGCAAATCGAAGCAGGTGCGCAAGCCGTGATGATTTTTGACAGCTGGGGCGGCGTGCTCGCGGATGCGGCTTTTCATGAGTTCAGCCTGGCCTACACCAGGCGGGTACTCGCCCAGCTCAAGCGCAGCCATGACGGCGTGGTCATCCCGCGCCTGGTCTTTACCAAAGGTGGCGGCTTGTGGCTGGATGCCATGGGCGAGCTCGACTGCGAGGTGCTGGGCCTGGACTGGACGGTCAATCTGGCCAAGGCAAGGGCACAAGTTGGCCACAAGATGGCCTTGCAGGGCAACCTGGACCCCAACGTGCTGTTTGCCAGCGCCGCCCAGGTGGAAGCTGAAGCCGTCAAGGTGCTGGACAGCTTTGGCACACCCCACCTGGATGCCAAAACCACGGGCCCCACCCATATTTTTAACCTCGGCCACGGCATCAGCCAGTTCACACCGCCTGAAAATGTGGCGGTGCTGGTCAATGCCGTGCATGCGCACTCGCGCAAAATGCGCCTGAATGCACCTTAATGCACGTCCTTGCGGCCTGGCACGCTACTTATTTGTGACCAGATCGTGTTTGCATGCGCTTTTCACGCTGCCCTAGCACAAAACCAGCCGCTCGCACTGTGACTTATGCACAAAAATATTGTTGCGGTGCGGTAAGAAAGCACCTACAAGCCTTGAATCGCTATCAAACCCATAGCGAACCTAAGCTGTTGATTCATATAGCTTTATTAATTTGCTTTTTTTACGGGCAATCTGGCGAAAGCCTTGATTTTCAAGGCCTTCAGCCGAGTAGGGGCAATCTATCAACAAAGTTATCCACAGAAAAGTTGGACATCTGCAAAGCGCCTTTAAATCAAGCACTTAGCGCGTTTTTCGCATGTATCGGGCAAACTATGTCAACAATTTCACACATTTTTAACCCCAACATATGACCTGCTGGCTGCAAGTGGTGGTGGCCGCGCCAGCCTACAGCGCCATCGCTGAACCACTGACCTACCAAAGTGAGTTACCACTAGCCCCCGGCACGCTGGTGCGCGTGCCTTTGGGCAAACGGGAGGTCTTGGGTGTGGTGTGGGGCAGCGCACCTGACAGCGGTAACTTGCTGGAAATACAGACCAAAAGCATCATCGGCGTGCTGGATGGCTTGGACCCCTTGAACGCCAATTGGCGGGCGCTGGTCAACTTTACTGCCAGTTACTACCAGCGCTCACAGGGCGAAGTAGCGCTGGCTGCGCTGCCGCCGCAGTTGCGGGAACTGACATCCCTGCAATTGGCCAGGCGACTCAAGCGCCCACAGGCGGACACCAGCCAGCCAGAAAACGCTATTGATTCAGTAGCGGCCAGCACCCAACAACAGGCGGCTCTGACTCAATTTAATGCTGAAAACAGCCCCAAAAATCGCCCTGCGCTGCTGTTTGGCGCTACCGGTAGCGGCAAAACCGAGGTCTATTTGCGGCTTGCGGCGCAAGTGCTGGCGCTTGGGCCCACATCACAAGTGCTGGTCATGGTGCCCGAGATCAACCTGACGCCGCAACTCCAGTCCCGATTTGAAGCCCGTTTTGCCCATTTGGGGCTGGAGCGGGTCGTGGCCATGCACAGCGGCTTGACCCCCGCCCGGCGCCTGAAAAGCTGGCTGGCGGCACATTCAGGCAACGCCCGCCTGATTTTGGGCACGCGCATGGCGGTGCTGGCGTCCATGCCGAATCTCAAACTGATCGTGGTCGATGAAGAACATGACCCGAGCTACAAGCAGCAGGAAGGCGCACGCTATTCAGCGCGTGACTTGGCGGTGTACCGCGCCAGTATTCAAGCCGATTGCCGAGTTCTGCTGGGGTCAGCCACGCCGTCACTTGAAAGCTGGCAGGCGACGATTTCAGGCAAGTACCAACTCTTGAGAATGGATGAACGAATCGGCGCCGCTGCAGACTCAAGCGGACTGCCCACCGTTCGCGGTCTGGACATGAACCACCAGCCCAAGCACTGCGTCATCGCCCCGCCGCTGGTCACAGCGATTGAAGTGCGCGTCGCGCGCGGCGAGCAATCGCTGATTTTTTTGAACCGTCGCGGCTACGCCCCGGTACTGGCCTGCCACGACTGCGGCTGGAAGAGCGAATGCCCACATTGCAGCGCCTACCGCGTGTTCCACAAAATTGACCGCAGCCTGCGCTGCCACCACTGCGGCTTTACCGAGCGCGTGCCCAGAGCCTGCCCAACCTGCGGCAACGTCGATATTGCTCCCGTTGGGCGCGGCACTGAGCGACTGGAAGAACATTTAGCCGAGCTGCTAGCCAACATCAAACGCCCCGACGGCGGCGCAGTGCGTATCGCCCGGATTGACGCCGACAGTACCCGGCTGAAAGGCGCTTTGCAGCAACAACTGGCGAGCGTTCATGCAGGCGAAGTCGATGTGCTGGTCGGCACGCAAATGATCGCCAAAGGTCATGACTTCAGGCACATCACGCTGGTGGCGGCCATCAACCCCGACGGTGCGCTGTTTTCAAGCGACTTCCGCGCGCCCGAGCGGCTGTTCAGTCTTTTGATGCAAGCCGGTGGCCGCGCCGGGCGCGACGCAGCGCGCAGATCCACTAGCGAAATGTGGATACAAACCTTTCACCCCCAACACCCGCTGTTTGCTGCCCTCAAAACGCACGACTACCCCAAGTTTGCAGCCCAACAGTTAGAAGAACGCAAAGCCGCGGGCCTGTCACCTTTTGGTTTTTCAGCATTGATTCGCGCTGAAGCGAAAGCTCAAGACATCGCACAAGGTTTTTTAAACGCAGCCATCGCGGCGGCTCTGGCAGTCGAACTGGAAGGCCACGACTTTATTACCGCCTACCCAGCCGTCCCCATGACCATCCAGCGCGTGGCCAACATCGAGCGCGCCCAAATGCTGGTAGAAAGCGCGTCCCGTACAGCGCTGCAACGCTTTCTAGCAGCCTGGCAGCCGGTGCTGTTTGAAACGCGCAAGCAGGGGGAATTCAAGAGCCTGATTCGCTGGGCAATAGATGTGGATCCGCTGGCGATTTAAACCAGCAACGCCACAGCCCCAGAAAACGTAAAAAACGCCAGCACGGTCGACAGCAAAATAATCCGCGCAATCCGTCCGTTGTCAGCGTTAAAGCGTTCGGCCAGCAGAGCCACATTGCTGGCGCTTGGCAATGCCGCTACCAGCACCACAACCGTCAGCGCGAAACGGTCTAGCGGCAGGCCCAGGCGGATGGCTGTCAGCCCCAAAAGCAGCAACAGCAGCGGGTGCAGCACCAGCTTGATCAGCACCACGGGCAAATAGTCGCCCAGAGGCGTGCCGCGTGAGCTGTTGGCCTGCGACCGGGCCAACACCGCGCCAATGGTGAACAAGGCCACGGGCGATGCCGCATCAGCCAGCAGGCCAACGGTTTGCGCCACCGGCTGGGGCAGCGTGAACTGAAACGCAGACGCCACAGCCCCGCCCAAAATCGCCCACGGCATCGGGTTTTTAGCCACCCCCTTGAGCGCGTTTTTAGCCGCCACACTGGCTCCATGGCTGTCGGCAGAATCAAGCCTTGACAGGGCGATGCACAGCGAACTCGTCACCACCAGGTCAATCACAATCGTCACGATGGCAGGACCAGCCGCCTTGGCGCCCAGCAGGGCCACCAGCAGCGGCACACCCATAAAACCCGTGTTGGGGAAGGCGGCGACCAGCGCGCCAAACGACGCATCGTTCCAGCCGATGTGGCCTCGGTGCGTCACGGCAATCGTGAAACCCACCATGATCAAAGCGCAGAGCAAATACACCGCCATCAGGGTGCCATCCAGCAGCTGCGCTATCGGTGTTGAGCTGCCAAACCGGTACAACATGCACGGCAGCGCAAAGTAAAGCACAAAGGTGTTCAGCCCCGGAATTGCCGCTTCTGGCAACAAGCGACGCCGCGCCGCCACGTAGCCGCACAGTACCAGCGCAAAGAAAGGAAAAGTGACGAGAAGAATGGCAATCATGGGTAGGGGTGCAAGCCTGGGGGACCAATTAAAGTGCTATTAAATGTATAGCTACTTGCACACGATTTAAATCGGCTAGAGGCCTAAAACAGGGATGAAAAATACGGTTTTAGAAGGTTTTGATGGCTTTTGGACCCAAGATGGCGTTTCTGCTATTTTGACACCAGCGCCTGATGACCTGTTGCACAGATGACTTGCAACAACACTCAATAGGCATCGCTTCTGCCCGTTATGATTCTCGAGCTGAACAGCTGATTGTTTTTCACCACCTTCCCGACTCATTTTCTCTCCGAATCCTCTCCTCGAATCGACTCCCCACGCATGTCCGACGCACTGGCCTTAGGCCTGAACCTGGCGCAACTTGAAGCTGTCAACTATTTTGAAGGCCCCTGCCTGGTGCTCGCGGGTGCTGGCTCGGGCAAGACACGGGTGATCACCCATAAGATTGGGCGGTTGATTCAGTCGGGTGTGAAGGCTGAGCAGATTGCCGCCATCACCTTTACCAACAAGGCCGCTGCGGAAATGCGGGAGCGGGCCAAAAAGCTGATGGGTCGCGCTGCCAAGGGCGTGCTGATCTGCACCTTTCACTCGCTGGGCATGCGCATGTTGCGGCAAGACGGTGAGGTGTTGGGGCTGAAAAAGCAGTTTTCGATTCTGGACGCCGACGACGTGACCAGCATCATCAAAGACGCAGGCGGCGGCACCGATGCAGCCACGGCCCGGCAGTGGCAGTGGACGATCAGCCGCTGGAAGAACATGGGGCTCAATAGCGCCCAGGCTGCAGGCATTGCCAGTGGTGAAGAAGAAGCCCTGACCGCCCGCATCATGGCGCGTTATGAAGAGCGTTTGACCGCTTATCAGAGCGTGGACTTTGACGACCTGATTGGCTTGCCGCTCAAACTGCTGAAGGAGCACGACGCGGTAAGAGCCAAGTGGCAGGCAGCGTTAAGCCACGTCCTGGTCGACGAATACCAGGACACCAACGCCACGCAGTACGAGGTGCTGAAGTGCCTGGTGGGCGAGCGCGGACGCTTTACCGCCGTGGGCGACGATGACCAGTCGATCTATGGCTGGCGTGGTGCCACGCTCGACAACCTGAAAAAACTGCCCGTTGACTACCCGAATTTGAAGGTCGTGAAGCTGGAGCAAAACTACCGCTCAACCAGTGCCATCCTGCGCGCGGCCAACAACGTGATTGCGCCCAACCCTAAGCTGTTCCCGAAAACGCTCTTCAGCGAGCTGGGTGAAGGCGAACCGGTGCGGGTGGTCGATTGCGACAGTGAAGAGCACGAGGCCAGCCGCGTGGTGGCGCGCATCCAGAGCCTGCGGGCTGAAGGCACGCTGCAAGCCGCAGGCGGGCAGTACCGGGAGTGGAAGGACTTTTGTGTACTGTACCGGGCCAACCACATGGCCAAGCCGTTTGAAAAAGCCTTTCGCAAAGCCAACATTCCGTACAAGGTGTCGGGCGGGCAAAGCTTTTTTGACCGGGCCGAGATCAAAGACTTGTGCTGCTGGCTGCGCCTTTTGGCCAACAACGATGATGACCCGGCCTTCATGCGTGCCGTGACCACACCCAAACGCGGCATTGGCCACACCACTTTGGGCGCACTCGGTACGTTCGCCAGCCAGTACAAACTGAGTTTGTTTGAAGCGCTGTTCAGCCACTCGCTCAGCTCGGTGCTGCCTGCCAAGGCGCTGGCCTCACTCCACGAATTTGGTCGCTACCTGAACGACCTGGAATACCGCGCCAAACGCACGGTGGGGGCCGAAGACGCGCTGGTTTTTTTAAAAGACTGGCTCAAAGAAATCGATTACGAAAAAAACCTTTACGACGGCGAAGACAGCGAAAAAATAGCCGCTGCCAAATGGACCAACGTGATGGACTTTTGCGAATGGATGGCACAGCGCTGTGGCGGGCAGGATGATGATGAAGCAGTGGGCGCAGTGTTAACAGCGCCTACCAAAACCATGCTTGAGGTAGTGCAAAGCATCGCTTTGCTGTCAACCTTGAGCGAGCGTGAAGGCGACCAGAACGTGGTGACGCTTTCAACGCTTCACGCGGCCAAAGGGCTGGAGTGGCCGCATGTGGTGCTGGCGGGTGTGAATGAAGGGCTGCTGCCTTTTAAAATCGACGATGACGGCAACGAAGAAGACATCGCCCTGCGCCTGCAGGAAGAGCGCCGCCTGATGTACGTGGGCATTACGCGTGCGCAGCGCACGCTGGCCGTGAACTGGCTGCGCCGCCGCAAAAAAGGCCGCGACACGATCGCCGGTCTGCCCAGTCGCTTTATTGCCGAGATGGCTTTGAACAAAGAGACGGCCCGAGAAGACCCGCGCGAGAAAATCAAGGCGTTGCGGGCGGAGTTTGCGCAGCGGGCGCTGAATGCGGCTGCTGCGCAGGCGACGGCGCAAGCATCAGAAACATCTGCGCAGAGCCTGGCCTGGGAATGACCATGAAAACCAAATCGATTGCTCTATTTTTAATAGCTTCTTGCGCACAAATTCATTGGGCTAACGCCCAAATTGACACCAAAAAAGAGCCTAAAACAGCCTGTTTTAGTGCCAAAAGCATCAAAGCTCCCCAGCTGTACGGCATTTGGCAGGTCACCTTCACCAACCCGCCTGCTGGCCTGCCCAAAACTGCGGTCATGCTGCTGGAAAAACACAAAGAGTTTTCCGACAGCCTGAGCGGCATCGTCAGCCGGGATGGGGTCACGGCTTCAGGCCACACAGCCAAGGCTGCACTGGCCGGTGACGTCGAAGACGGTTTTGTGATCCTGGACGAGTCGAGCAACAACATCAGCATTTCAGGCACCTGGAACGGCCAACTGGTAGAAGCCAGTTGTGGACGCGAGGTCAAAGGCGTGTGGAAAGACACCAGCAACAGCGCACCGCCCGACGCGCCCGAGGTGCCCTACACCATGGTCAAACGACCGGGCTGGTAGCGTCTGAAACTACCTTGCCTGTTGGTTTTTGAGGCTTTGCAGTTTTTACACGGCTATAAAACGCCCATGAAACCCCGCCAAGCCAAGCGCTGTGCGAGGTACTCGAACGCCATGTCCACCGTCACAGCCAGCAACGCCAGCACCATGGCGCCCTGCAAAACATAGGCTGTGTTGAAACCGCTCAAACCGACAATGATGGGGGAGCCCAAGGTTTTAGCGCCTACTGTTGATGCAATGGCGGCAGTGCCGATATTGATGATGACGGACGTTCGCACACCTGACAGCCACACGGGCAGCGCCAAGGGGATGTCGATGTAGCGCAGGCGCTGGCTGGCAGTCAAACCCAGGCTCAGTGCTGCCTGCTTTTGCAAACCTGGTATGCCCTGCAAGCCACTGACAGTACCTATCACCACGGGCAGCAAGCCATACAAACCCAAGGCTAGCAGTGCAGGCAGCTCGCCAAATCCAACCACTGGCACAGCCAATGCCAATACCGCCACAGGTGGCACAGCCTGGCTGATAGCCAGCACGCTTTCAACCAGCGGCTTGAAAGACTGACCAGACGAGCGGGTGATGGCGATGCCGACCAGCGTACCCGCCACCACAGCAAACAAGCTGGATGCGCCCACCAGTACAACGTGTTGCCACAAGAGCCAGGCAAACGGCTCTTGCAGGTACAGCGGCCTGTCTAGCTGGGGAAAAAGGCTTGCAAACAACAGGGTTGAGTAAGGCAACGCCAGAACACAAGCGGCCAGCAGCAGCGCGGCCCACAGCAAAGGCTGCTTGATCAGCACGGCTGCACCCGCTTTCTGGCCAAGCCAATCAGCAGGCTGAACAGTGCATCCACCAGGACTCCCAGCGCAATAATCGGCAGCACGCCCAGCAGCACCAGGTCTTGGGCATTGCTGAACAGGCCTTCAAACAAAATGCTGCCCAGGCCGCCCGCACCAATCAGCGCGGTAACCGCCGCCAGTCCGACGCAGGCGACAGCAGCGGTGCGCACGCCACCGAGCAAAACGGGTAACGCCAGCGGTAGCTCAACAGATATCAACACCTGCCATGGCGTGAGCCCCAAAGCCGTCGCAGCGCTGCGCATGGATGCTGGCACTTGCTGCAGCCCGGCCAGCACACTGCGAACCACGGGCAGCAAGCCGTAAAGCGTCAAGGCAATCACCGCAGGCGCCAGGCCCACACCGCTGATGCCCGCGCGGCCTAGCGCAGGCAGGCTGGCCGCCAGCAAGGCAAGCGGCGCCATCAACAAGCCAAACAGTGCGATGGACGGAATGGTCTGGATGATGTTGAGCAAGGGTAGCAGCGCCCTGCCCGCTTTTGCCCGCTTGTGTGCAACCCAGCCCAGCGGCAAGCCAATGCAGACTGTGCATGCCATTGACAGCAACACAATTTGCAGGTGCCTTGCCAATACCTGCAAAAAATCGTCTGCGCGGTTGCTGTACTCCTTGATCAATGACAAGTCAGCACACGAGCCGCTGGCGAGCAAGGCAGTCAGGGCCAGCAGCACAGCCGCACCCACCGCTGCACCTTGCCAGGCCGTAGCGCGCAATTGATGTAGCGCCGTGCTGGCCATGAACACCAACAGAACACACTTAGCCAAAATGCGCCACCAAAGGATGTTCGGGCGATCGATGCCGCGGCCTGTACAGCCAACGTGGCGTGGCTGGCAGCCAGCCACAGCATGCCGGGTATGAGCACCGCCGATATTGCCAACACCACGCCAAGCCACAAGCGGCGCGGTTTGAGCAGCGCAACCATCACAGCCACGCACAGCATGGCAAGCAGCAACCAAACTACGCCTATCGCGATGGATGAAAAATAAACCGCTTGCCCGGACACCAAGCGGTTAGGCGCTACCCTCACAAATGGCAAACCAAGTAGCGCAACCACCAGCAGCACGAACAAGCTCGCCAGAACTGGGTTGCGGCGCTTGTCCTCTAGCATCGCCAGTGGCTACTTCAACAAGCCTTTGGACTTCAAAAAATCTGCAGCTACTTTTTTGGCGTCCTGGCCTTCGAGTTGAATTTTGGCGTTTAAACCCTGCAAGGTGGGGCGGTCGAGAAGCTTGAAGACGGGTGCAAGTGACTCGGCGATTTTCGGGTTCTTTTTAAGCGCGTCTTCACGCACGATGGGTGCGGGGGCATACACCGCTTGCACGCCCTGGGTGTCTTCCAGAATCACCAAGCCCAATGCGGCCACCGCGCCATCAGTGCCATACGCCATGGCAGCGCTGACACCGGATGTTTTTTCATACGCGGCACGAATGGTCACGGCTGTGTCGCCACCAGCCAGGGTCAACAGTTGCTCTGGCTTGAGTTTGAAGTTGTAGGCCGCTTGAAACGCCGGCAGCGCATCAGGTCTCTCGACGAATTCTGCTGAAGCAGCCAACTTGAATTGCCCGCCCTTGTATTGCGAAGACGCCAGCCACTTGGACAAATCACCCAGCGTGACCAGCTTGTTGGCCGCAGCCAGGTCTTTGCGAACAGCAATCGTCCAGGTGTTGTTGGCCGGTGCGGGCTGCAGCCAGACTATCTTGTTTTTGGCGTAATCCAGCGCCTTGACGCGCTCGTAGCCGGTTTGCAGGTTCTTCCAGACCGGGCTTTTTTCTTCAGCAAAAATGAAAGCACCGTTACCCGTGTATTCGGGGTAAATATCAATTTCACCCGCCGTGATGGCGCCGCGCATGACCTGCGTGTTGCCCAGCGAGACTTTGCTGGTGGTTTTGATGCCATTGGCCTCGAGTGCAAGCACCATCATGTGGCCCAGCAACTTGCCTTCGGTGTCGATTTTGGAGCCTACCCGGACTGGGGTGGGGGCTTGTGCCAAGGCACTGCCGCACAGAGGTGCGGCGATGACCGCGGCGACGATGGTGCGGCGAAAAAAGTTCATGGTATCAAGCCCATCGCGTGCATATAGGCCGGGTGCAGCATCAAGTCGTCCCACGCATGGGCTTTGGATGTGGGCAGTAAATCAAGCCTGCGCAGCTCGCTGGACTCCAGTGCTTCCCAGCGGCCTTTGAGCAGTGCCTCGGCCATGCCGTCTAGCAGTTCATCCACTGCCTTGCCACCGTCAACCGACTGGTTGCACAGCAGCACCATGTCGCAGCCGGCGTTGAGTGCAGTGACAGCTGCCTGGGTGTAGCTGACTTGTTGGCCATCGATGATGCGTGCACCGGCCATGCTCAGGTCGTCGCTGAAAATCGCACCGCCAAAGCCAAGCTGGCCGCGCAAGATGTAGGTCAGCCATTGCTCTGAAAACCCTGCTGGGCGGCTGTCGACTTTGGGGTAAATCACGTGGGCGGGCATGACGCTGGTCAGCGTTGTGTTGAGCCACTCGTAGGGCGCAGCGTCGTCCGTCAAAATCGCTTTCAGGCTGCGTTTGTCAACCGGGATTTCATGGTGCGAGTCGGCTTTGACAAAACCGTGACCCGGGAAGTGTTTGCCGCAGTTCATCATGCCGGCTTGCAGCAGGCCGTGCATCAGACTTTTGGCCAGCAAAGTGACGACGCGTGGGTCACGGCCAAAGGCGCGGTCTCCGATAACACTGCTTTCACCAAAGTCCAAGTCAAGTACCGGCGTGAAGCTGAAATCAACCCCGCAGCTGCGCAGCTCTGCAGCCAGCACGTAGCCGCAAGCGGTGGCCGCGTTGGTGGCGGCCAACTGGTCTTTAATCCACAACTCACCCAAAGCCCGCATAGGGGGCAGGTGGGTAAAACCATCGGTTTTAAAGCGCTGCACGCGCCCGCCTTCGTGGTCCACGCAAATCAGCAGATCTTTGCGAATGCTTTTGATCGCCGCGCACAGGCTGATGAGTTGCGCCCTGCTCTCCCAATTGCGGGCAAACAAAATGATGCCGCCTGTGAGTGGGCTTTTCAGGCGACGGCGGTCGTCTTTGGTCAGGCTTGTACCGGCAATGTCGATGATGAGGGGAGCGTGCTGGGTCATGTTGATCTTTTAGTTACTATTAATTCAGGAGCTGCTTGCGCCCGCATTCATTGGTCTGGGGGCCGATTTTATGGATAAAAAGAGGCTAAAAAGGTTTAAATTTTATGCTCAACCACGACAAAACTGGCGGCGTAATCGGTTTCGTCTGTCACGCTGACGTGGGCGCTGAGCTGGCGCGCGTCAAACCATTCTTTCAGAGCGCCGTGCAGAACGATACAGGGTTTGCCGCTGGCCTCTTTGGCAATCTCGCAGCTGCGCCAGGTCATGGGCATGCGCATGCCCAAACCGATGGCTTTGCTAAAAGCCTCTTTGGCTGAAAAGCGGCTGGCCAGGTAGCTGACGCCACGGTCTGGCCAGCGGGCGCTGCGATCACGCCAGGTTTTCAGCTCGCCGTCGCTCAAGATTTTCTTGGCAAAGCGCTCTCCGTGGCGTTCAACGCTGGCGCGGATGCGGCGTACGTCGCAGATATCGGTGCCTATTCCAAATATCATGCGCCCGCCTCACATCGGATTCTCAACCAAATAGGGGCCGCGGAACCGGCTTTGCCGGGCCGCAGGAGCAGCGGCCACCTCGGGGGGCAAGGAGTTACGCGAAGCGAACGACTGTGGGGGCTCACAAGTTCGCCTCGTCAATACACCTCAAATAGTCATGAACCGTGGCCGTGTAACCCAGCTCCAGCGCATCGGCCACCAGCGCATGCCCAATCGACACTTCGAGCACGCCGGGCACGGCTTTCAAGAATTCGGTGAGGTTGTCGCGGTTCAGGTCGTGCCCTGCATTGACTCCCAAATCAATAGCTGCTGCCGCCCGTGCTGATTGGGTGAAACGGCTTAAAGCTTCCAATTTTTGATGTGTGGCCCAGGCACTGGCGTAGCTTTCGGTATAAAACTCCACCCGGTCTGCACCAACAGCTCTGGCTGCCGCCATGGATTCCGGAATCGGGTCCATGAACAAACTCACACGTGCGCCGCATGAATGCACCTCATCGATCAGCGGCTTCAGACGTTCAGCATCATCCGGAAACAGCCAGCCGTGGTCACTGGTGAACTGGTCTTCACTGTCAGGCACAAAGGTGCATTGGTGCAGCGGCAAGCCGCGTGCTGACAAATCATGGACAAAGCCCATCAGGTTTTGAAACGGGTTGCCCTCAATATTGAACTCACGGTCGGGCCAGTCTTTCATCATGGCAGCGATCTCAAACACATCGGCGCTGCGGATGTGCCGCTCATCGGGACGAGGGTGCACGGTGATGCCATTGGCACCAGCTTCCAGACACAGGCGGGCCGCACGCACCACATCGGGAATGCCCAAGTGCCGGGTGTTGCGCAGCAACGCGACCTTGTTGACGTTGACCGACAGGGCAGTTTTATGCATCGAGATTTATAGAGATTGAAGATCCATCATCATTTGCCGGGTTTTTAACACCTTGACATCGCAATGGTAGTGCAGGAGCGCGCGGAGCTGGGTTTTAAGCTCGGGCAGGTGGTTGACGCAGGCGTGCATGGTGTCTGCAAACGGCTCGTCACCGTCGAGCGCCTGCTGCAGAGCCAGCCACTGCACGCCGCTCAGGGAGCTGCGGTCGTCGTCATGTGCCTTGCGCAAGCCCGCCTCCGCCAGCAGCACATATTGAGTTTCGGGGTCTAATGTGGCCAAAGTTGCGGTTTGCGCGTCCAGCAACGGTAAAAAACCAATATCGCGCAGCAGGCGCAGCTCAAATGCTCTCAAGGCAACTTGCAGCGTGTCAATGCTCTGGCTGGCCAGCAGCTGCACGGTGGCGGCGTAGGCATCAAACAGCACCGGGTGCGGGTCGTCACGTGCCAGCAAACGCATGAGCAGCTCATTCAAATAGTAGCCCGACAGCAGCGCGTCACCCGTTGGCATGACATGGCCGCCCTGCCATTCAGCGCTTTTGAGGTTTCGGATTTCAGCGTCACCGCCAAAGGCAATGTGCAGTGGTTGCAAGGGCAGCAAGATGGGCCTGAAGCTGGAGCTGGGCTTTTTGGCACCGCGCGCAATCAGCGCGACGCGACCGTAGGTTCGGGTGAAGACTTCCAGAATCAGACTGGACTCGCTCCAGTCGTAGCGGTGCAGGACGTATGCAGGCTCGTCAACGATGCGTTTGGTAACCACTTCACTCGTAGCCGAATGATTTGACGCGGTCTTCGTTATCCGCCCAGCCTGATCTGACTTTGACCCAAATCTCAAGAAACACCTTGTTGCCTGTCAAAGCCTCCAGCTCGTGCCGCGCCTCAGTGCCCATGCGTTTGAGTTTTTCGCCTCTGTCTCCAATGATCATGCCCTTGTGACCGTCTCGCTCGACCACAATCGTGGCGGCGATTTTGCGCAGGTTGCCTTCCTGCTCGTATTTGTCAATGATCACCGTTGAGGTGTAGGGAAGCTCATCGCCCGTCAGGCGAAACAGCTTTTCACGAATCATCTCAGCGGCCATGAAACGGTCGCTGCGGTCGGTCAGGGCATCGGCCTCATACATCCAGGCTTGTTGCGGCAGGTATTTTTCACAGATGCCGAACACCCGCTCCACATCTTTGGCGCTGTTTGCCGACATGGGCACAAACTCTGCAAAATCGCGCTTGGTCTGCATCATTTGCAACCACGGCGCAATGTCGCCCCGGCGGTGAATCAGGTCAAACTTGTTGGCCAGCAAAATGACAGGGGTTTCAGGCGGCAAAAGGCTTAAAACTTTCTCATCGGCCTGGTTGAACTGCCCTGCTTCGACCACAAACACAATCAAATCCACGTCATTGACGGTGCCTACCACTGTGCGATTGAGTGAACGGTTCAGCGCATTGCCATGACGGGTTTGAAAACCCGGCGTATCCACAAACACAAACTGGCTGGCACCCACCGTTTTCATACCCGTGATGCGGTGGCGCGTGGTTTGCGCCTTGCGCGATGTGATACTGACTTTCTGACCAACCAATGCATTGAGTAAGGTGGACTTGCCAACATTGGGCTTGCCAACGATGGCAATCAGGCCGCAGCGTTGGCTTCCAAGGGGCGGTAGAGGCGCTGCATCTTTGGCGGGCTCGGTACTGGCCCGCTTTGAAAAAGCCTTCGCCATCATGGCCTCAACCGCAGCAGCTTGCGTCTGGGCAGCAACTTCGTCAGGTGTCAGTTTTTTATCACTCATAACGTCTTTATAAAAGCCAGCATGGCTGACGCGGCGGCCTGCTCTCCTGCGCGGCGAGAGTTGCCAGTGCCACGCTCGGCGCGGCGGTATTCGATGATTTCGCACTCCACATCAAAGGTTTGCTTGTGTGCTGCGCCCTCGGTGCCAACGATACGGTAGATCGGCAACGCCATTTTGCGGCCTTGCAGCCATTCCTGCAGCTCGGTTTTCGGGTCTTTGCCAATCGCCTGCATTTGGGCGTTGATCTCAACATCTTTGAAAAGTCGGCGTACCAGCGTTGATGCGACTTCATAGCCGGCATCCAGATAGATCGCGCCGATCACAGCTTCAAGTGCATCTGCCAGTATGGAGGGCCGTTTTTGGCCGCCCGACTTGGCCTCACCCTCACCCAGTCGCAGCAGGCTGGACAAGCCAAGCGAAACGGCGACCTGGTGCAGTGTTTCCTGCTTGACGAGGTTGGCACGGGCGCGCGACAAATCACCCTCAGGCAGGTCACCCAGACGTTCGTACAACAAGCCCGCGACAGCCAGGTTCAGGACCGAGTCACCCAAAAACTCGATGCGCTCGTTGTGGCTCGAAGAAAAACTGCGATGCGTGAGTGCCTGCACCAGCAATTGAGGGTTGGTGAACACATGCTCCAGGCGCGTTTGCAGCGCCAGCAGGTTCGGGCTTAAGACAGCACCAGCACGCACTTAGTTAGAACGGCCCGCGTATTTCATCAGCAAATACGCAGGACCTGCCAAATGAATTTCTTTTGTGTAGGCAAAGGAGATCACCGTTTTGGTGCCTTCCTGGGTGAACTCCAGGTCTTTGCCCGTGATGGATTTGATGTCATCAATTTGAGCGGTCTTGTCAAAATTGGTGCGAACTTCTGCGGCAGAACCTGAACCCTTGACCTTGTCGATGGTCTTGCCGATCAGTCGAAATTCAAAATAAGTGGGCGCCACCTGAGCCGCAACAATACCGCCAAAAACCAGCACACCACCAATGATCAAAATACCAATCAATGAAGCGCCGCGTTGTTTGTTTTTAGAGCTGTTCATATGCTTCTCCTGCTTTAGCTTATAGCTGTCATAAAAAAAACGGAATCAATCAAATGAGCCAATTCGTTTCAGATTACCAAAATTCATCCAGACAAAAAACGCCTTGCCAACAATATTTTTTTCTGGCACAAAACCCCAATACCTGGAATCCAGCGAATTGTCTCGGTTGTCACCCATCATGAAGTAGTGGCCTTGTGGCACCTTGCAGACCACACCTTCACTACTGTAACGGCAATTTTGCTTGTCGGGAAAGTCTTCAGTTCCCGGGATGAACGCCGGGCGATCGTCGTCATTGAGCAATCGGTACTTTTTGCCGGCTGTTGTGGTTTCTTCAAACTGTTTTGAATAGCGCAGGGCGTCTTCGTCAAAAAAATCAGGCAATCCGGTCTTGGTCAAAGGCTTGCCGTTGATGGTCAGCATTTTATTCAGGTACGCCACCTCGTCGCCAGGTACGCCCACAACCCGCTTGATGTAGTCCAGGCTGGGCTTGGGCGGGTAACGGAACACCATCACATCGCCATGCTGGGGGCTGTTGTTGTCGAGCACCTTTTTGTTTATGACGGGCAGGCGCACACCGTAATGAAATTTGTTGACCAGAATCAGGTCGTTGATCAGAAGAGTCGGGATCATGGAGCCCGACGGGATTTTGAACGGCTCAAACAAAAATGATCGCAACAAAAACACCACGATGATGACGGGGAACAGACCAGCCGTCCAGTCCAGCCACCAGGGCTGCATGATGAGACGGGTTTTGGCTTCATTGATGTCTGTATCAACTTTGGTGATGCCTTTTCCTGCCAGCTCGGCATGTCGCTGGGCGGTGGCCTCTTCAAGCGCCTGAACCGCCTGATAGCGCTGCGGCAGAAAGTAAAACCGCTCGGCCAGCCAGTAAACGCCTGTCACCACTGCCGCCAAAAACAGCAGTAATGAAAAGTTGCCGTCAACCAGGCCAAAGTACCAGGACGCGCCGTAGCCGACAAACACGGCCAGCACCACAACGGTAATGGCGCTCATTGATTTTGTGATGGCCGTGCTCATCAATCTTCTACCTGCAAAATTGCCAAGAATGCTTCTTGCGGTACTTCAACTGATCCAATTTGTTTCATGCGCTTTTTACCCGCTTTTTGTTTTTCAAGGAGCTTGCGCTTGCGCGAAATATCGCCGCCGTAGCACTTGGCAATGACGTTCTTGCGAAGCGCCTTGATTGTCTCACGCGCAATAATGTTGGCACCAATGGCTGCCTGGATGGCAACGTCAAACTGCTGGCGTGAAATGATCTCGCGCATTTTGGCCACCACAGCGCGTCCGCGGTAAGCCGACTGGCTGCGGTGGACAATGATTGACAGGGCATCAACCTTTTCGCCGTTGAGCAAAATATCCACCTTGACCACGTCGGATGCGCGAAACTCTTTGAAGGTGTAGTCCATCGACGCATAACCGCGCGAGACGGATTTGAGCTTGTCAAAAAAGTCGAGCACGATCTCGCCCAGCGGCATTTCGTAAGTCAGCATGACCTGCTTGCCGTGGTATGCCATGTTGAGCTGCACGCCGCGCTTTTGGTTGGCCAGGGTCATTACCGCCCCCACATAGTCTTGCGGCATGTACAAGTGCACGGTGACGATGGGTTCGCGAATTTCATTGACGCGGCCAGCATCCGGGATTTTCGACGGATTTTCGACCTTGATGAGCGTGCCATCAGCCTGCAGAACCTCGTACACAACACTCGGTGCTGTGGTGATCAAGTCCTGGTCAAATTCGCGCTCCAGTCGTTCCTGAACGATCTCC
Organism: Polaromonas sp.; assembly: GCA_044378095.1. Taxonomy (GTDB): domain Bacteria; phylum Pseudomonadota; class Gammaproteobacteria; order Burkholderiales; family Burkholderiaceae_C; genus Polaromonas. The sequence continues at coordinate 1,537 of JBILXX010000051.1, read as the reverse complement.
ATGTGAAGCAGACCCAAAAAGCCGCATCTGAAGCCAAAGCCAAGCGCTTCGCTGACCTCAGGCTCATAGTGCAACGATGCATCGTTGAGCTTGAGCTTTTCAAGCGCATCACGCAGCGACTCGTATTCACTGGCTTCGGAAGGATACAAACCAGCAAATACCGCAGGTTGAATTTCCTTGAAGCCAGGCAGAGCCTCGGTTGCCGTAAAAGCCAGGCCACCACTGCCCGCCTTGATGCGGGTAATGGTGTCGCCAACTCGCGCAGCCTGCAATTCCTTGATGCCGGCAATTACAAAACCCACCTCCCCCGCCTCCAGCGACGGTCGTGGTTCATTGTGCGGGGTAAACACGCCCAGTTGCTCGGCGTTGTACATCGCCTCGCTGGCCATCAGCTTGATGCGGTCGCCTTTGACCAGACGACCATCGACCACCCGCACCAGCATGACAACGCCGACATAGGCGTCGTACCAGCTGTCGATGATCATGGCGCGCAATGCGCCCTCGGGGTTACCTTTGGGCGGCGGAATACGAGCCACCACGGCTTCAAGAATTTCGTCGATGCCCATACCGGTTTTCGCGCTGCACGGAATCGCATCGGTCGCATCAATGCCAATGACTTCTTCAATCTCTTGTTTGGCGTTCTCAGGATCAGCTTGTGGCAAGTCCATTTTGTTGAGCACTGGAACAACTTCTACTTTCAGGTCCAGTGCGGTGTAGCAGTTGGCAACTGTTTGCGCTTCAACACCTTGCGATGCATCCACCACCAGCAGCGCGCCTTCACATGCAGACAGAGAACGGCTGACTTCGTAAGAAAAATCCACATGACCCGGCGTATCGATCAGATTGAGGTTGTAAATTTGACCATCGAGTGCCTTGTATTTAAGCGCAGCGGTCTGCGCCTTGATGGTTATCCCACGCTCTTTTTCGATATCCATCGAGTCAAGAACCTGCGCACTCATTTCTCTGTCCTGCAAACCGCCGCAACGTTGAATGAGTCTGTCTGCAAGCGTGGACTTGCCATGATCAATGTGCGCAATGATCGAAAAATTTCTGATGTGATTCATCAACGAGAACGCCTAAGTGCTTGAAAGTATTGCGAACAGCGATATAGCCATTTGCGATGAAACATAAAAAAGGGCGCGTCGGTTTGCGACGCGCCCTGAACCAACAATCTATGGCAACTGCTATGTTGGAACTTCATTGTAGGCAAAAAGCCGGCAGCGAACAGTCCCAAAACAGCCATATTTTTGTCGTTGCAAGGTAGCAACATGAATCTTATCCACAAGTTATTCACAATTCTAACTGGCTAGCTATGGACAACATGTGGGTGATCTGTGGATCAACGGGTGATAACTCAAAATAGCAACGAATAAACGATTTTAATAGGTTTGATATAGCCAGAATCACAAAAAACGAGCCTGTCAGAAATTTTGTGTTTGAGGCATACCATTCCCCCAAAGGAGTTACATGCCCCGCACTACAACCAAGTCCGCTGTCAGCGGCAAATCGGCACAGCCGCAAATTTCAGCCAAGCTAC
>JBILXX010000050.1:0-25841 GCA_044378095.1 Polaromonas sp. | reverse complement strand
GTAGCTTGGCTGAAATTTGCGGCTGTGCCGATTTGCCGCTGACAGCGGACTTGGTTGTAGTGCGGGGCATGTAACTCCTTTGGGGGAATGGTATGCCTCAAACACAAAATTTCTGACAGGCTCGCTGAGCCAGGCCCTCAGAGCTGTAGGTCAGGTCAGCAACGCTTAACTCGCTATTTATCAGGGTTGCATCTACGATCAACTAAGGCTAATGCGTAAGATTGCTTTGAAGAAGTAACGCAATAAAACCAGCCTGTACAAAATGGTGGTCCACCGTCAGTGCGCTGTCCAACCCGCGTTCTCGCATCAGTACAAAACTCATGCAGTCGCACAAACTCCAATCTTTGTCCTGGTGCTGGTCAAACAAAGCCAACGCTTTGCTGCGAAGTGATTCGGTGACTGGCACTACTTCAATGCCCTCATCAAGTATCAGCGCCTGCATGATGCTTGCACCCGCGCCGCGCATAGCAACTCTTGAAAATGCTGCGCCTACCTCTAGAACCACGGCGTCAGTGGTGACCAACCGAACTCGTTCACGCTGTGCGCGGATTTGCATGGCCAGTGCCTGGGCGTGGAAAGTGTCTTTCTCAGAAAACAAGGCAATCAAATACCCTGTGTCCAGAAACCACATCAGCGCAAAACCTGTTCAAAATTGACCGAATAGTCAGCAGGCGCATCGATTCTCACCGTTTGTGCCAATTGCCACAGGCTGCTTGCAGGCTTTGCGGTTGCGCCGGTTGACCTGACAATCACCTCTACCTCGTCACCCGGTGTCAATCGTTCATCGATGATACGAATCCCGTGCTGAGCATCAACCAAAAATCGTTCGGTAATCAGTGCGTTCATGATGCGTCCTAAAACTTGAGTTGATGAAACCTGACTTAATGACTGACCTGCCAATTGTAGGCACCCTACTTGATCCACAACCTCACCGCATCCCAGGCCCGCCCAAACACCCCTGCCTCTTCTACCGCCTCCAGCGCAACCAGCGGTGCTTCTGCCACCACCGCCGGGTTGTCGCCGGAGGTGATTCTCAGGCTGCCGATGGCCTGGCCTTTGGTGAAGGGGGCGACCAGCGGCTCGGGGCGGGCGACCATGGTTTTGAGTTTGGCTGCGCTGCCTGCGGGTACAGCGACCACGATGGCCTTAGTCTGCCCCAGCTTGACGACCGGGCTTTTGCCCTTCCACACGCTCGGGCTTGCCACGACCTGGTTGGCGTCGAACAGCTTGACGGCTTCAAACGCGGTGTAGCCCCAGTTGAGGAGTTTTTGCGATTCGTTGGCTCTCGCAGCGTCGCTGGCTGTGCCCAGCACGATGGCCAGCAGGCGGCGTGGGCCTGGCGCTCCCGCAGCGCCCAGGTTAGGAAAGTCGCGCCTGGCGGTGGCGATCATGCAGTAACCTGCGGCCTCGGTATGGCCGGTTTTCAGGCCGTCCACGCTGGGGTCTCTGAAGAGCAGGGTGTTGCGGTTCGTGTCGTTGGCGGCGGGCGTGCCGAGGTAGCGGTATTTTTTAATCGCTGAAAAGCCGACGTATTCCGGAAAGTCGCTCATCAGGCGGGTCGACAGAATGCTCAAATCCCGTGCGGTGGTGGTGTGGCCGGTCTCGGTCAAGCCTTCGGGGTTTTTATAGCTGGTGTTTTTCATGCCGAGCGCTTTGGCCTGCTCGTTCATCATTTGCACAAAACGCTCGGCGCTGCCGCCCACGCCTTCGGCCAGCGCCATGGTGGCGTCGTTGCCTGACTGCACGACCATACCCTTGATCAGGTCTTCAACCGGCACCATCATTTTGGGGTCGATGAACATGCGCGAGCCGGGCATCTTCCAGGCGCGTTCGCTGACAGGCAGGGTTTGCTTCAGGTCGATTTTTTTGGCGCGCAGGGCGTCAAACACCAAATATTCGGTCATCAGCTTGGTCAGTGACGCGGGCTCAAGCGGTGCGTCGATGTCTTTGGCCGCCAGGATTTGATTGGCGGTGACGTCAAGCAACAGGTACGACCGGGCGGCCAGTTCTGGCGGTTGCGGAGCCTGGGCAAAAGCGGTGCTGGTGATGACTAAAAGCAGACCTAGGGCGGCCCGGGAAAAACTGAACATGAACAAAATCCGATAACTAAGCAAGAGTTGAAGACAGGTGGCGCACCACCAGGCTTTTAAGAAGCGGCAATTGTCCGTGAAAGAAGTGCCCGCCGCCGGGTACAACCGTAACCGGGAGTGACTGGGGGCGGGCCCAGCTAAGTACGGCGCTCAGTTCCACCGTGTCGTCCGCTTCACCATGAATGACAATTGTCTTGCTGTGTTCGGCAACAGCAATCGGGGCAGCAGCGCTGCGCACCACGCTGGTACCCACCAGCACCAGCTTGTCAATTTGCCGGGTGCTGTGCAATTTGTCGAATGCATGGGTGGTGACAAACGCCCCGAATGAAAACCCTGCCAGGCACAGTGCCCCAGCGGGCGCGGTGTGTGCCACTACTGCCAGCATGTCGTCCAGCTCACCAAGACCTTCGTCATGCGTGCCTTGCGTTGCGCCCACACCCCGAAAGTTAAAGCGCACCGCCGTCCAGCCGCATTGGGTGAAGGCTCTGGCCATGGTTTGCACAACCTTGTTGTCCAGCGTGCCGCCAAACAGCGGGTGCGGGTGGGCAATGACAGCCACGCCTTTGGATGGGCTGCCTGCGGGCGTGTCGATGGCGACTTCAATCGCGCCAGCAGCGCCCTGAACGGTTGATTTTTGGGTTTGGGCGTTCATGTCAGGTGTGATTTCGCTATTATTTAAGGAGCTGCTTGCGCCCGTTTTTATTGGGCTGAAGGCCTAAATGATGCCTAAAAAAGGCTTAAAACAGGCCTGAAAATCGATGTTTCAGGCTGTTTTTGAGGTTTTAACGGCCCAAACCCACGGGCGACAGCAGCCGCTCCACCACTTTGCCGTTTTTCAGGTGTGACTCGACAATCTCGTCAATGTCGTTCTCATCCACATAGGTGTACCAGACCGCCTCGGGGTAGACCACCGCGACCGGGCCGATGGTGCAGCGGTCCAGGCATCCGGCTTTGTTGACGCGAACTTTGCCCGGCGCGTTCAGCCCGGCTTCTTTGACTTGTGATTTGCAGCGGTCGTAGGCTTCTTGTGCGCGGTGGTGGGCGCAGGCGTCTTTGCCGGGGTCGCGGTCGTTCAGGCAAAAAAAGATGTGGCGTTCGTAGTACTGTTCGGATGGGGTGGTCTTGGTCATGGCGTGATTTTACGTTTGCAGGGACTTTTCACGCCCGGACAGCCGGGCCAGCAGATAAAGCAGCGCGGCGTAGGGCCACAGCCAGCCCAGCCACTGCACCAGACCATGAAAGCGAATGAACTGCCCCTGCTCCCAGGTTTGCAGGGTTTGCGCAAAGTAGGCACTGGCCGGCGCCTGGTTCAGCAGGCTGAGCTGGATCGTCAAAGCCAGCAGCGCCAATGCCGCCGCAGCCCGCCGCCCCAGCGGCAACAACACCAGCGCCAATGCCCCCGCCAGCATCAAGCCGGCACGTACGGGCAGGTCCAGCCAGGCCCAGGCGTGCTCTGGCCCGTAACTGAGCGCCGCCGACAACGCTGACACAAAAATGCCCGCCGCCAGCATCAACAACGCAAAGACCGCTCGCCGCCATACGGTCCGCACCACACCGTAACCCAACAACAGCGGAATCAGGGCACCCAGTGCCACACACACCAGTTCAGCCAGCGGCACCAGCGGCTGCAGCTCGATCTCGCGTACCGGCAGCCAGACCAAAAACGGCGTGCCTTCCAGCGCATCCGCCAACGCTGTTTCAAGCCGTTCAAAGACCTGGCCCAACCCCATCGGCACCGCCGCCGGGAATAAAAGTGCCACTGGCCACAGCACCAGCAGCGCCATCGCCCCACGCGCATCAGGGGCCAGCCAGCGCGCCCGAAAGCGGCTCCACCGGCCCAGTGCACCCAGCTTTTCAAGCGCCCAGGCGGCGTAAGCGCCCAGCGCTGCGCCCAGCGTGTTCAACGCCAGATCAACATTGGACGGGATTCGCGACGGCAAATAACTTTGCAGCGTTTCCAGCGCCAGTGACAGCAGCAAAGCGCCCAGCACCGCCAGCAGCATGGCCCAGCGCATGTGCCCGCTGCGCAAGCTGGCCAGGCTCAAGAGAAAGCCCAGCGGCGCATAACCCAGCACGTTGGTCGCCACGTCAAAGCCTGTCCAGTATTTGGGCAAGGGCGCGGTCAAAAATACCAGCGGTGAAATGCCCTGGTTGCGCCATTCAGAAAAGGGGTACAGGCTGGCGTAAACAATGAGGGAAATTAACGCCAGAGACAGTGGCCATGCAACCGTTTTAACGGTCGTGTCTGATACATCGTTGAGGGACTTCACCGTGCAGTCCTGACGCGCTTAAAAAGGCTTGACCACCACCAGAATCACTGCGGCCAGCAGCAACAGTACTGGCGCTTCGTTAAACCAGCGAAACCACACATGACTGCGCGTGTTCTGGTTGGCCACAAACTGTTTGTACATGCGGCCGCAGGCATGCTCATAACCCAATGCCAGCACCACCACCACCAGCTTTGCGTGCATCCAGCCGCTGCCCTGGCCAATGCCGTAACCCAGCCACAACCACAAGCCCAGCAGGACTGCCGGCACAGACAAAATCCGGGTGAACCGCATCAGCTTGCCCGCCATCAAGATCAGCCGCTGCCGTTCGGCCACGCTCTCAGGCGGCACCATGGCCAGGTTGACAAAAATGCGCGGCAAGTAAAACAGGCCCGCAAACCAGCTGGCAACGAAGACGATGTGGAAGGTTTTGACCCAGAGCATCTGGCTAGTTTAGTCCGGCTGGCCAAAAAAAAGGCCCGGAGGCTAGGCCGTCCGGGCGGTAAGCCTTCTTGCTGTCACACGCAAAGGCCCCGCTCAGGGAGGAAAAGCGGGATGCAGCCACTAAAAGTAACTGCACGTATAAATTCTAAGCCCAGATTGTTAAAAATCACAATTTTCAGGTGGGGTTTTAACTAAGGTAAACCATAAGACCCCCCTTGCCGCCAAATTAGTTGTAGCAGCGCGCTCAAGCTTTGGCACAATTTGCCCATGACCACTTATGCCCCCTTCCCTGCTGGCCGCCCGCGCCGCCTGCGCCGCGATGCCTTTACCCGCAACCTGGTGCGTGAAAACGTGCTTACCCCGCACGACCTGATTTACCCGGTGTTTGTGACAGAAGGCAAAGGCCAGCGGGTACCGATTGCGTCCATGCCCGGCGTGGAGCGTTTGAGTCTGGACTTGCTGCTCCCCGTAGCGGAAGAATGTGTGAAGCTGGGCATACCCGTGATGGCGCTGTTCCCAGTGATTGACGGGTCGCTCAAAACCTTTGACGGCGTAGAAGCCACCAACCCGGACGGTCTGGTGCCGCGCGTGGTCCGCGAGCTTAAAAAGCAGTTTCCTGGCCTGGGCGTGATGACCGATGTGGCGCTCGACCCCTTCACCACCCACGGCCAGGACGGCTTGCCTGATGACAATGGCTACATCATGAACGACGAGACCACCGCCATGCTGGTCAGGCAAGCGCTGTGCCAGGCCGTGGCGGGCGTGGACATCGTCGCGCCCAGCGACATGATGGATGGCCGCATCGGTGCGATTCGCAACGCACTGGAGTCGCACAAGCTGATTCACACCCGCATCATGGCCTACAGCGCCAAATATGCCTCGGCGTTTTATGGCCCTTTCAGGGACGCGGTCGGCTCTGCCGGCAACCTGGGCAAGGCCGACAAAAAGGTCTACCAGATGGACCCCGGCAACACAAACGAAGCACTGCGCGAGGTGGCACTCGACATTGCCGAGGGTGCAGACATGGTGATGGTCAAGCCCGGTATGCCGTACCTTGACGTGGTGCGGCGGGTCAAAGACGAGTTCAAGGTGCCGACCTTTGCGTATCAGGTCAGCGGGGAGTACGCGATGCTCAAAGCCGCTGCGCAAAACGGCTGGCTGGACCATGACGCGGTGATGATGGAAAGCCTGCTGGCCTTCAAACGCGCTGGGGCTGATGGGGTGCTGACTTACTTTGCCATCGACGCGGCCAGGAAGCTACAGTAATTTACTATTAAAACAGGAGCTGCTTGCGCCCGTATCCATTGGTCAAAAGCCTTCAAGAACTCCTAAAATAGACCCAAAACAGGCTCACATCATGCAAATTGTTGAATTCACCGATGCCAGCCTGCGTTTTGTAGACGCGGCGCCTGCGCAGCCGCCGCCTGACGGGTTTGTCTGGATTTTTCTGGAGCAGCATGAGTTTGACGCGGCGCAACACAAGTTGCAACAGGCTGCGCTGGTGTTGGGCGGCTCGCCCCTGCTGGACCTGCATTGCCAGGACCTGGCCAGCCCGCAGCATCCGTCGCACTATGACTCCACATCCATTTACGACCTGATCATTTTCAGACGGCTGGCCACGCAGCTTGAAACGCAGGCCGAAGACGCGAAAGAAAAAGCCATTCATGACTACCACGGTCAGGAAGGCAAGTCGCGCAAGCGGGGTGAGCGCTTGCCCACTTTTAACCGCATCAGCTCCAAGGCGGTGGGTTTTGCGGTGTTTGACCGCTGCCTGATCAGCGTCCACCCGCCCGGCTGCTACACCGCCAAAAGTTTTATCCAGCGGTTTCTGGCCGATGCCAAATTCAGCCTGGAAGCGTCAGGCGCTGAGTCTGCATTGGCCCGGCAACGCCTGCCCACCAGCCCCGCAGACCTGGCGCTGCGCATGATCAACGCCATGGTCGACAGCTACCTGGACCTGCGCAAGGTGCTGGCCAGCCAGCTGGAGCTGTGGCAGGCCGACCTGCTGCGCGCCAATTCACGTTTTGACAACTGGGGCGCGCTGATGACCGCGCGCACCCAGCTGCATGTGCTGGAAGACCTGTGTGACGAACAGCACGAGGCGATGCAGGAGTGGCTGGATTCGCTGCGCGAACAGCCGCTGGTTACTTTCATAACAGGCACCAACCAGGCGATGCAAGCCGCCCAACACCAGCGCGACCACCTGGTAGCCCGGGCACGCGACGTGATGGAGCACATCGAGCGCGTGACCCAGCACGCCCGCAGGCTGGAGCAGTCGGCCGAGACGGTGGTGCAAATTCATTTCAACGCGCAAAACAACCGCACCAGCGACGTGATGCGCACCCTGACAGCCGTGACGGCGATTTTTTTGCCGCTCAATCTGATCACCGGCTTTTTCGGCATGAACTTTGAACACATCCCCGGCCTGCATTCACCTGCTGCCTTCTGGATGACCGTGGGGCTGATGCTGCTGGTGGTGGCGTTTGTGCTGACGATTTTCATGCGCAAACGGTACATTGCGCGGACCGGGCTTTGAGGGTCGAATTGCTATTTATTCAATAGCTGCTCACGCCCGTATTGATTGGTCAAAACACTGAAACGATGCAAGAAAAAGGCGGTTTGATGGCCTTTTCAGTCCCTCAGGCTGCCAATGCCGCCTCAACATCTTTGGCAAGGTCGGCGGGCTTGTCCAGCGGCGCGTAGCGCTTGATGACCTGGCCGTCTTTGCCAACCAAAAACTTGGTGAAGTTCCATTTGATGGATTTGCTGCCCAACAGGCCTGGTGCCTCGGCGCTGAGCCATTTGTACAGCGGGTGGGCTTGGGGGCCGTTGACGTCAATCTTGCCCGTCATCGGAAAGCTCACGCCGTAGTTGACCTGGCAAAACTCGGCAATCTCGCCATCTGCGGCTGGGTCTTGCGAGTTGAACTGGTTGCACGGAAAACCCAAGACGGCCAGGCCTTTGCTGGCGTAGCTTTTGTGCAGCTCTTCAAGCCCGCCGAACTGCGGGGTAAAGCCGCACTTGCTGGCGGTGTTGACGATCAGCATGACCTGACCTTTGAACTGGCTCAGGGCAATGTCTTTGCCACTGATGGATTTGGCTTCAAAATCGTAAATGGTTTGGGCGGTCATGCAGTGCTCCTGAAGTAAAACCGCAATGCTACTCGCTGTGATGCGCCAGTGCCGCCAGCAGGGCTGCCAGCACGATCAGGCTGCCGCCCCACAGCACCCGCGGGTTGAAGTCTGCCGCGCCCAGCGCTGCCGCCGACACGCTGGCAAACAAAATCTCCGTCAGCATCAGCAGCGCGGTGGTGCTGGCCACCAGGCGGGCGGCACCGTATTGCAGCACGGCGTTGCTGAGGATGAAGGCCAGGCACAGCCCAAAAAACACCGGAATGCCCGCAGTCTGCAGCGCTGGCTGCGGCAGGTTGCCCAGCACCAGGCCGAGCAACGAAACGCCTGTTGACAACAGCGCACCACCCGCAAACATGGCCAGCATCCGGCCGCTGCTGGGGCTGCCGTTGTACTTGACCAGCAGTGCATTGGTGATGGCAAAGCTCAGGCCGCCCATCAGCGCCAGCCAGTCAACGGCTGATTGCGGAACAGGCCAAGCCGAGTCGGGGGTTTTAAGAACAATCAGGACGCCGGCCATGGCCAAAGCCAACCTTAGCAAAGACGCGCGCGTTGGCTTTTCACCCAGCAGCGCCCATGCCACCAGCACGGACCACGCGGGCATCATGTAGAACAGCAGCACCACGCGCACCACATCTCCGACTGTGACGGCCCAGTTAAATCCCACATTGGTCATGCCCGATGCGACAGCAAGAAACCACAGGTGCGGGTTGGTTAGCAAAGCCCGGCCTGACTGCCGGAAAAACAATAGCATGCCGACAGACACCAGGGAGTACACGGCAGCTGTTGCCCACAGCGGATGCAGTCCGTTGTCTTGCAGCACCTTGAGCGGCCACCATGACACGCCCCAAATGAAGGCGTTGACAACGATGGCAGAGGCAGCCAGACCGCCGCCGCTGAGTTTGGAGGCCACTGTCAATGTGAGTTATCGCTGCGCGCAATACTCAAAAGATGATCAACCTGCTCTTTGTGATGGATGCAATTGCTTTTGTGCCAGCGCTGAATGACATACATGAAACCCGCCACCACGATGCCAAAAACCGTGATCGCCGCAAAGGCTGACAGTCCCATGCCTGTAGACAAGCTGTAGCCCGCGCCCAGCGCCAGAATGCACGCCTGCTCGTTAAAGTTTTGAACCGCTATTGAGCGGCCCGCACCCATCAGGTTGTGCCCCCGATGCTGCAGCAGCGCATTCATGGGCACCACCAAAAAGCCGCCCAGACCACCGAGCAAAATCAGAAATGGCGCGGCCACCCAGACGTTGTCAATGAAGTTCATCAAAATCACCAGCAGCCCCATGCCAATACCCAACGGCATGACGCTGGTAGCCTGGTCCAGCCGCATGCGCATGGACGCGATCACTGCGCCCACTGCTGTGCCGATGGCCACCACACCGACAAGGGATGAGGCTTGCGTGGTGCTGTAGCCCAGAGCAGCCGCCGCCCAGGCCAGCACGATGTACCGCAGATTGCCTGAGACCCCCCAGAACAGCGTGGTGGTGGCCAGCGAGATTTGGCCCAGCTTGTCACGCCACAGAGCGCTGTTGCAGTTCCAGAAGTCGGGCAGCAGCTCCAGCTTGTTGCGCGGCATGGGCCGCATTTCAACGCCAGTATTGGGGATGCGGGTGTTGAACCAGGCGGCTAGCAAATATAAAAAAATCAGCACGCTGATGGCGGCCTCGGGCGCGGTGTTGATGCCAGTGTTGATCACGGGCAAATCAATCGACAGCAACGCAGAAGAAATAACCGGCCCCACCAGTTGCCCCCCCAGCAGGACGCCCAGAATGATCGACGCGATCGTCAGCCCTTCGATCCAGCCGTTGGCCTTGACCAGTTGGGATGCGGGCAGCAGCTCAGTCAGGATGCCGTACTTGGCGGGCGAATAAGCCGCTGCGCCCAAACCCACAATCGCGTAAGCCATCAGCGGGTGCGAGCCAAACAGCATCATCAGGCAGCCTGCCACCTTGATGGCATTGCTGACAAACATGACTTTGCCTTTGGGCTGGGAGTCGGCAAACGCCCCCACAAACGGAGCGAGCACCACATAAAACAGGGCAAACATGGGGACCAGCGCGGCCGGTTGCCACTTGGGTGCACCGCTGGTTCTGAGCAATTCGACGGCAACAACGAACAACGCGTTATCAGCCAGCGAGCTGAAAAATTGCGCGGCCATGATGGTGTAAAAGCCGCGCTTCATGAAAGGGTCAGTGTCTCCATACGATGCTGGTTTATAGCACGCTGGTCTGGCAGGCAATAATCTGGAGATGCCCCGTCCCATTCAAGCCACCATTCATACTGCCGCCCTCAACCACAACCTGGCACGTGCCAGAAGTGCGGCACCCGATGCCAAAGTCTGGGCCATCGTCAAGGCCAACGCTTATGGTCATGGCATTGAACGCGCTTTTACTGGCCTTAAAAGTGCTGACGGTTTTGCATTGCTGGATTTTGATGAGGCGGCCCGGTTGCGTGCGCTTGACTGGCGCGGCCCGATCCTGCTGCTGGAGGGCTGCTTTGAAGCGCGGGATCTGGAGCTTTGTTCACGCCTGGGTTTGTGGCATGTGGTGCATTGCAATGAGCAGATCGACATGCTGGCCGCGCACAAAACCAATGCGCCGCACCGCGTGTTTTTAAAAATGAATTCCGGCATGAATCGCCTGGGGTTCAAGCCCGAGCGGTACCGCGCCGCCTGGACCCGCCTGAATGCGCTGCCGCAGGTTGATGAGATATCGCTCATGACACATTTCTCGGACGCTGATACGGCCAAAGGCATCGCGGCGCAATTCGGCCTGTTTGAAAGTACCACGCATGATTTGCCTGGTGAGAGATCATTAAGTAATAGCGCCGCCAACCTGCGCCACAGCAGCACGTTGGCCGTCAAGTCAGACTGGATTCGCCCCGGTATTGCTGTGTATGGCAGCGCGCCTGACTTTCCCGATCACAGCGCCCATCATTGGGGTTTACAGCCCACCATGACGCTCAGCTCAAAAATCATTGGCGTTCAAAACCTGGTGGCAGGTGACACCGTGGGTTATGGCTCCAGCTTTGTGGCGGCCAGCGCCATGCGCATTGGTGTAGTCGCATGCGGTTACGCCGACGGCTACCCGCGCCACTGCACCACCGGCACACCCATTCTGGTCAATGGCGTGCGTTGCCGCATGGTGGGGCGTGTGAGTATGGACATGGTCACGGTTGACTTGACGCCTGTACCTGGCGCTGGTATGGGCAGTGAAGTCACGTTGTGGGGGCGCGCATCCAACGGCGTTGTGTTGCCGATTGACGAGGTTGCGCACGCAGGCGGCACGGTGGCTTACGAGCTGATGTGCGCGCTGGCACTGCGTGTGCCGACGGTGGTTGAGTGAGTTTTATCGCAACGCCAATCGCCCTAAAACCTGTTCAAGCAACTGGTCAACATAGACTCCGTCGGGGTCCTGGTACAGCAAGCAGTCAGGCTTGACACGGCCCAGCGCCTCAGCGGTCGTGGTGCTGACGACAAAGCCACACACAGGCACTGAAAACTTCCACTGCGGCACAACTTTTTCAAGCAGATTGAACTTGTCTTCTGGCCACTGATGACGCAAGCCTTTGGGCTCAACGAAAGCCAGTACTTGATGTTTGCCGCGCTTGAGCCACAGCATGAAGTCCGGGAAAAAACCCTCAGCGGCAAACAAACCCACACCTACACCGGCCAGGTTGCGCAGCAGCACAACATCAACGTCCTGCCACTTCGGCAGGGCATGCAGCGCCTCCCAGCGACGGCGTAAGTCCCAAACCAGCCGTGCCTCACTGTTTTCAAGGGGTGGCGGTGAGATGCGTAAGGCCACGGGTTGGTCTTCCAGCAAGTTGAGCTGGCCGTCTTCTTGCACAGGTGCAGCAGGCGCGGCCAATAACAGCGGCGCATACAGGTGCTGAGGCACATGCAAGCGCGGCAATGGCAAGCTCAAGGTGTCGGTGTCTTGCCCGGTTTCAATCAAGCGCATCACGCTTGACAGCGTTGTCTCCAGCTTGATTTCTTCTCCCTCTTCGCGCAGCACGCTCAAAATGCGATCCCAGCCATCTGGGCTGACCTGCAAGCCGGCCATTTTGCGGCGCAAGTCGGTGATGGCTGCATCTACCACGCCTTGGGCAAACAAGGCCTCCACCCGGTAGCCTGGTTGCAGTTTGCCGTCTGGCAATAGTTGCACCGGAAAGTTCGCATGCTTTTGCGTCAATAAGTCCGACGACGGTTGCTGGGTTAAAAACGCCAGCCGCTTGCGGCGCACGGTGCGCGCCAGCGCCGCCTCCCACTGGCCCAGCACCTCATGACGCAAACGCTGTCGGTCTTGCAAGCTGGCGGGCAGACTGGCCAAAGGTATCTGCACTTGAACGGCAGCCAGCCAAGCCAGCGCCTGACTCGGCTTGAGCCACAGTTGCTGTAGATTTTGCTGACGCATAAAACGTAAGGCATGTTGAAACAAGTCCTCCTGCGTTAGCAGTGGCCCCAGCAAGGTTGTGGCCGGGTGCGTTTGGGTTTCAGCGCGTAGCGCCTGAACAGCGCCTACGCCGTCCTGCAGGCTCAGGCGTGCAGACAAGTCAATGGCCGACGGCGTTTGCTCGCTAGCCCCAAAGGGCACGGCGAGTTTTCCAAACTCGGCTTCTCGGGCGATGTCGTGCGAAGGTATTTTCAAACCTAGCGCGTCGATGCCAGCACGCAGAGTTACCGGTACGACCAGGCTTTGCGCGGGCATACCCTCTCGGCTCAAGGTGTCCAGCCAGGTTTGCACGTATTCAGCCTTGACGCCAAACACATACAAGGTTTCACCCAGTTCAATGCCCTCGGGGTGCGGCCCCAACGCTGGGACAAAACTGGCACGTTTGAGCTGCCCGCCCACACCCGCCAGCCGCACGCCCCGGCCAAACAACTGGATGACTTGCGTGCCCGCATTGCGGCCAATTTGCAGCAGCCCCAGCGTGCTGACCCGAAAGCTGGACCAGCCTTCAATGAACTTGCGCGAGCCAATCAAAAACTTCACATCGGGCAGGTCGTCCAGCCGGGCAAACAACGAGCCCGTCACTTGGTCGGCAGGCTCCACCGTCACACCAGCAACGCGTAAAGCCTCAGCCAGCTTGGCGGCGTCGCCCACATAGGCGGTGCCAAACCAGCGGTCAGCGCTGGCACCCGGCAGGCGAATGCCCAACTCGTCTTTGGACAATGCCCGCACAGCCAGCTGACCCTGACCACCAAACAAATCGCTGCACATTTGTGCATGCAAGGCGCTGGCACCCAGGGTGCGCTCTGCCTGCAAATCAAGTTGCGCTGCAAACAGCGCTTGCTGCAACGGGCTTGCCGCATCCAGCACCTGTGCCAGCAGTGCGGTTGCCTTGGTTGGATCCCCGGCAAAGCGTGCCAAAAACGCCAGCACCAGCACCACGTCCTGGCTTTTACCCGTCACGCTTTGGCCCACAAACACCGCCAATGGTGCGCTCAGGCGGTAACGCCGGGCTCTAGCGGCATCCGCATTGAAGTAGCACTGTTGCCGCCAAAAAGCCACCAGTGCTGCCGTCAGCACCACGTCCTGGGCATGCGACTCCCGCGTGACCAGGCTGCGCGGGCTTTTGCCAAATCCATCGTCGTGAAAACGCCTGTAACCGTAGTCAAACACGGTGCAGCGCGCGTACTCATTGAAAAATACAGGGTCGCCATCGGCAATCTGTGCAAAGGTGGCGGAGTATTCAAACTCAAAGCCCGGCACGCCCTCCACCGGGAACTTGTCATGCAAGCCCACCAGCGCCTGTCTGCGCGCACGAAACGCTGACTCTTCACCTGAGTTGCTTTTACCCTTGTGGCCTTCATCGACCAGCAGCAGGTTGGGGCCAGGGTAGTGGTCGGTGCATACCGACACGCCTTCTTTGATGCGCACCCGGCCATCCGCATTTTCGGGCAGGTAGAGCTTGGTCAGCTCGGTGACTTCAAGCGTGCGGCCCAGGGTAATGTCGTCCAGTCCACTCAGTGCCAATTCTGTGTTGTGCTGGCGCGATAGCGTTTCGCTGGGCGTGAGCAACAACACGCGCTGCGGGTCTTGGCCAAAAATTGCTTTGGCATGGCGCAAAAACTGGCGTGTGTTCAAGTGCAGCATCAGCGTTTTGCCACTGCCAGTGGCCATCCACAGCGCCAGCCGGTTCAGCTCATGCGGGGCAACCGGCGGCAGGTAGGCGTAGTGGTCTTCGCGCAACGCATTTAAGCTTCTGGCCAGCTCTACGCGACCACCGGGTGCCGCCAGCTGTGTCAGGTACAGCTCCACAAACAGCGCGGCCAGCCACTGGAAATGCGTCAGCGCAAAGCGCTCGCCCGTCATAGCCTCCCGTGCGCTGGCAATGCTTTGCCAGTCGGTCATGAACTCACGTTCGGCTTTTGCCAACTGTGCAGGCGCGGCACGCAAACCAGCGCGTGACAACACCGACGCCAGCCGTGCCGATGCACCCGGCGCCCCGGTGTCTGGTGCGTCTTTGACGCGTGCCAGCAAGTCGCTATAACGACCGCCCAGCTCGTCGGCCAGCCAGCGCACCAGCAGCAAGCTGCGGTCAAAGCGCTGGTGATGACGGGCTTGTTTTGTTGCGCCAGCCATCAGCGCGCCCGCTCCATCATGCGCTCGGCCAGCAGTGCGTCCAGGCTGACGCCTTGCTGGCCTTGCGGCCAAAACGCCGAGCGGTTGTGAAACACCGTGCCGTAGTCCGCTATGGGCCTGTTGAAGTGGGTTTGCACAGTACTGACTAGCCAGTCGTGCTCGGCCTGGGCAGCAGCATCGTTACGTTCATCGTCCACCGTCCGCAACCACAACAGCACCAGCTTGGGCGTCACTGTGCCGCGCGCCAGGTCGCTGGCCAGCACCGCTTCCATCAACTGGTGGCGCTGACCTTGGGCATCCACCATGTCGCGCTGCTTTTTAGGCACCAAGCCCAGCAGCAGGCGGGCTGTCTCCAGCATATCGACGTTGGCCAGCCGCTCACCCGCTGGCTCGTGCAGCGTGAGTTGGTAGTCAAACGGTGTGTTCAGGCTGGCGGTGGACAAACACACAGCGCTGGGTGCAGCACCCGTGCGGGCAGCGTCCACAGCATCAAGCAGCCAGTATTTGAGCAACTGCGCCTGCTCGTCATGCGCTACTAATTCAATAGCTGCTTGCACCTGATTTTGTTGGGCTACAGGCTGATTTATATCCAGTTCCAGGGCATTCAGACTGTCTTCGTAACGCTCCAGCCGCAAAACACGCACCAGCGGCAAGGTGCGGCGGCTCCAGTGCCCGGCGTCATCGCCAGCGTCATGCTGCACCGTGTCTTTGGGTGCGCCGTCTTTCCAGTCCGGGCTGGTCATGACTTTAGCAATGCGCGGCAGCGTGACCGTGTCAAAGTACTCGCCTTGCTCAACCAGCAAAAACTTGCGTGCGCCGCCGTCTTCGCGGTTCAGATTGATGACGGCATGGCCTGTGGTTCCAGAACCGGTAAAAAAATCGAAAGCGATCGAACCCTCGGTTAGGCCAGTAACCTTTAAGCAGTCGGCAACTGCCGCAACCGCTTTCGGAAACTCAAACGGCTGGTTGCGTCCCAGCATGTCACGTAACACTCTGGTTCCATTGTCTCGTGCTGAATACTCCGGCTTATCCCACCATGTACGCGGCAGAACGCCGTCTTCATTTAGGTATTTACGCTTGTAAATTTGGTACACGGAGTCTTCTTGTTTTGCCGTGAGTGTGGCCAACTCTAAGCAAGCACGCTCATAACCAATGCTCCACACCCGCTCTACCCCGTCTGCACCAATTGGGAAAACTTTGGTTTCACCTTGCTTCGTTGGTTCTTTGGTAGTCCAAGATTGTGTTTCTTCATCCCATATCTGCTGCGGCACCCGTACCTCTAGTGTTCTGCTATCCACGTAGATTGCATAGTGCTGTTTCGTCCGATCTGCACGAAGTGACTCAGCACTGCTCTTGCGCATATTCTCAATTTCATAGGGCTGACCGTCTTCATCAATCAGGTCGTACCGCGCGCGTTGGGCAGGTGTGTGTTGAAGTCGCCCAAGTCGAGCGTATTGGCTATTTGCGGCAATGAATATCGCGTATTCGTGGTTGACGGCAAATCCTTTAACAGTTGACCGTCCAGATGGATTGTTTCTAATGCAGACAATTCCTAGGACGTCTTCGCCTTTTCCCATTGCATCAATGAGTGTGAGTAGTCTGCTATTTTCGTAGTCATCGATAGTCACACACATTGCGCCGTCTGCGGTGTTTAACTTAAACGCTGCGTGAATTCTGCCAGCGATCAATGCAAGCCAACTTGAGTGGAGAAACTCGTTTTTGTACGGAATCTCAGAGCCCGGCACGTTATACGGCGGATCAATATAAATACACTTCACCCGCTCACGATAAGCAGGCTCCAAGGTGCGCAGTGCGGCGTAGTTGTCGCTGTGCAGCAGCTCGCCACCCAAAGCCGCCTCAATATCATCAAAGCAGGCCAGCACACGAGCTTTGAAGTCGGCGCTGAAATGTCGGGTGTGCAGCGGCAGGTGCGGGTAGCTGGCGAGCAGTTTTTTGCCGTCTGGTGCTTTACTTTTGGTGGTGCCTTTGGCTGTGCTTTTTTGCCCGACCCAGTTGGCCCACTCTGTGGCTTGGTTGGCGTTTGCGGTGGCCTCGGCAAGGAGTTTTTTGCCTTCAGCGCCGCCTTCACGCCCCAGCCAGCTGCACTGCACCAGGTAGTCGGCTTGCAGCACAAATTTGCGCTTTTCAAACAGGGTGGCCTGAAAGGTTTCGATCTGGTTTAAAAAAGCAATCAAGTCCAGCGCAATTTGCCGCACCAGATTGAACTTGGCGCGGATGCGGGGCAACTCAGCGTCAGGCGCGTCCCAGACCTGTACAAACTCATGCTTTAAGTACACGTCCAGCTCGCCGCGCAAAAACTCGCCCAGCTGGGGGTGCACAAAAAAGTCGCTGGTGTTTTTGCGCACAAAGCGGCGTGCATGGCTGGCCAATACCAACGGGTCAAGCCCAGGGGGTGG
This sequence comes from Polaromonas sp., assembly GCA_044378095.1. Classification (GTDB taxonomy): domain Bacteria; phylum Pseudomonadota; class Gammaproteobacteria; order Burkholderiales; family Burkholderiaceae_C; genus Polaromonas. The sequence continues at coordinate 8,891 of JBILXX010000050.1, read as the reverse complement.
TTTGGCCGCGGCAAAGGCGTTACCTGTCAGCCAGTCGTTGAGCACGCGCTCTTGCAGCGTGGCGCCCTCGGTGGCGGTGTCGTCGCCATCCGTGTCAGGTGCAATATCGTCCTGGGCTTCGTCTTTAGGGCGTGAGGCGCTTTTGTTTTTGTAGCGCTTGACCTCCGGCTCAGTGGCGGCACGCCATTGCCACTGCAAGTCAAAACCGCTGTCCTCAGTGGCAAAACGCAATGGAAAAAAGTGCTTGGCACTGCCCTTGGCGTTGTCTTTTTCAAGCTCGGCCTGCGCCAACGTAAAGCGAATGTCGTGTGCGCCATCTTTGTAGGCGTAACGGGCAAACAACTCGCCGCTTTTAACGTAATGGCTGCCCTTGGTTGCCCAATGGAAATGCGTGTCCTGCCCGTTGTAGGGCACGGCATACGCAGCGCTGCCACCGCGCCGGGCGCGGGGAATAAAGTCGCCATCGTCCCAATACCGGGCAAAAAACGTGTGCAGGTGGTAGTAGCAGTTGTCAGCCTCGGTGCTGGCCAGTTCGCCCCCGCTGGCCTGCGCAAGCGCATGAGTCCAGGTGTTGATTCGGCTTGGCAGGGTGTCCTCAAGGTACGCCAAAACCTGGGCGCGGCGGTAGTTAAGGATGCGGTAAATACCAAAGTCAAGGTCGGCCAGGTCAAGCTTGAGGATGTCCTGCCGAAGCAAGGCCAAAAATTTAGCCTGTGAGCTCGGCGTGCCTTGGGCGCGTTGGGTGCTAGGTGAAGTTGCCATATGTAGTTGCCAATTGTCGGTGACTTGCGTTTCAGCGCAGGCTGGCCAAATGTGTCGTTGCCGCCTCGGCCAGCTTTTCGTCAAAGGTGGCCAGCGGCGCTTTGAGCTCGGCTGCCAGCCACAGGTAGCTGGCGTCGTAGGCAGACAGTTTGTATTGCAAGGAGAGAGCCAGGACTTCTCGGAGCTCAATTTTATGAAGCGTGACGTCTAGCGCTTCGAACCTCGCCAATGCGTGGTCAACCAATGAGCCGTAACCCTGCTTGTGTTTTTTCAGCGCCACACTGGTGAATTCAATCTCCAGCAGAAATGGTGCGTTCATGGTTCGACCATGAATCTTCTGGCTGGCCTGCGCTTGCCAAGGCTCTTCGAAAAGTATGCCCACAAGTGCGCTGCAATCCACCACAACCGGCGGACGAGCCAGATATTGAGCGGGTGGTTCAGCGACATAGAAAGGGCGAGGGCCAGAGCCGGTTGACAGACTCATCGTGCGTCTCGCTCAGCACGAATGATGTCTACGCCCAGCGCAATGCCCGGCGGATACACGGGCCGCGTCTCTTTAGGCTGTGCATCAATCTCTGCGCACACCTGCTCTATCGTTTTCCACCCATAACGCATGATGGGATTGCCCATGCGGTCATAACCAACGATGCGGCCTTGACGGCGATCTTGTTGCGTATTCAACCGAAAGCGGTCAAGGTTTGACGAATCGCTTTTATAGACGTCTGACTCTGGCTCAGCAGTCACCGCCTGCTCGATGATGGCCATTAGCTCACCTTGAAGCGACCTGTGGTTGCGCGCTGCGCGTTGCCGCAGGCTTTCTGCCCAGGCTTCGGGCACATCCTTGATGGACAGATTTGACATAATGACTCCAAAACAGCTTCGGTTTATTGAATGAAGCCATTTTGACACCATTATGAAAATATCTCAAGCATCGAACCCGTAAAACCTGAACGCCATGTCCGGCTTGTGCCCACTGAGCAGCTCAGCCAGCGCCTTGCCAGAGCCCGCGCCATGCGTCCAGCCCAGCGTGCCGTGACCAGCGTTGACCCAGAGTTTTTTGACCGGTGTTTGGCCGATGTACGGGATGTTGGTGGGTGTGGCGGGGCGCAGGCCGGTCCAGAAGTTGGGGCTGCCGCCTTCGGCCTCCAGCCGCGTGTCGCACACGCCGGGCAGCACTTCCTCAACCCGACGGGCCAGCATGGCGCATCTGGCCTGGGCCAGCGGGGTGGTGAGTGACGTGTCATAGCCGCCCAGCTCGATGGTGCCGGCCACCCGCAACTCGCCGCCCAGGCGGCTCATGGCGCATTTGACTTCGTCGTCTATCGTGCTGACGTGTGGCGCCAGCTCGGGGCGCAAGATTTTGAAGGTGGCGCTGTAGCCCTTGCCGGGGTAAATCGGCAGGCTGACGCCAACGCTGCGCAGCAAAGGTTCGCTGTACGAGCCGCACGCCACCACCACGGCATCGGCCTTCAAAAGCAGCTCTTTTTGAGCATCATTTTGGCCATTTGACCAATAAATACGTGCGCAAACAGCTACTGATTCAATAGCATTGTCAACTTTGTTCAGGCGCACAATGTCGTGGCCATACAAGAACTGCGCGCCACGCGCCAGGCAACGCGCTGCCAGCGCCTGGGTAAATACGCGAGCGTCGCCGCTTTCGTCGCTGGCGGTGTAGGTTCCGCCCACAATCCGGTGCGCAAAGGACTTGAAGGCTGGCTCAATCGCCAGCAGTTCAGCCTTGCTGATGACTTTGCGGTCTACGCCGTACTTGCGCATCAGGGCGGCGGCGTCGCCAGCGGTATCAAACGACTGCTGGTCGCTGTAAAAATGCGCAATGCCGCACTCCAGCCGGTTGTAGTCAATGCCAGTGGCGCTCACGACGTCTTTGAGAGCGCTGTGGCTGTATGCGCCCAGCGCCACCAGTTGCTGCACGTTGCGCTCAAACGCCGCGTCGTTGCACTGGCTTAAAAAGCGCAAGCCCCACAACCACTGCTTCAAGTCAAACTGGGGCCTGAACAGCAGCGGCGCGCTGTCGCTGAACATCCACTTCAGGGCTTTGAGCGGGGCGTCCCGGTTGGCCCACGGCTCGCAGTAGCTCACCGATATTTGCGCGGCGTTGGCAAAGCTGGTTTCCATGGCGGCCTGGGGCTGGCGGTCCACCACTGCGACCTCGTGGCCACGCTCCAGCAGATGCCAGGCAGTGCTGATGCCGATGATGCCCGCGCCTAAAACGATAACCTTCATGCCTTGCTTTCGTGTCTTGGTGAGTTGGCCGAATTTTCATGCAAGGCAAGGCCTGTGAATAGTTGAATTAAACGGATAGACTAATCATCAGTTTTGCTAATGCAAATGACGACAACGAGGGCAACATGAATAACTTTGATTCTGCGGCTTTAGAGTGCCTGGCGGCGATTGTTGAAGAAGACGGCTTTGAGCGCGCGGCCGTGCGGCTGTCCATCACGCAGTCAGCGGTGTCGCAACGCTTGCGCACGCTGGAGTCCCAGGTCGGCACGGTGTTGCTGGTGCGTTCCCGCCCGCTGCGGCTGACAAGTGCCGGGCAACTGCTGCTCAAGCACACCAAAATGTTGCAGCTGATTCGGGCGGATCTGGAGCGTGACCTGCATGAACTGGCACCCAACACCTCCAGCGGCACACGGGAGGAGTCGCGCATCTCCATAGCCATCAACGCCGACAGCATTGCGACCTGGGCACTGCCCGCGCTGAACGACCTGGCGCGCCAGGGCTTGCCCATTGAGATCATCGCCGACGACCAGGACTTTACCCACGAGCGCCTGCGCGAAGGCCAGGTGCTGGGCTGCGTGACCACGCTCAAGGCCGCGCTGCGGGGCTGCAGCGTCACGCCGCTGGGCTTCATGAATTACATTGCCGTGGCCACGCCCGAGGTCGCCCGCGAAAAGCTGGCTGGCAACCCACTTGGCAAACACAATTTTCGAGCGCTTCCGTTTATTGCTTTTAACCGCAAGGACGACATGGCCGGCGAATTTGTCAGCAAGGCATTTGGCTTGAAAAGCGCTTTGCTCGACAAGGTGTATGTGCCGTCGTCTGAAGGCCAGGTTCGGACATTGCTTGCTGGCTGGGGCGCAGCGGTGTTGCCTCAGTTACTGGTACAGGCTGATGTTGATGCCGGCACGCTGGTCAATATCTGCCCGGCCTTTGCGCTGCCGATTGCGCTTTACTGGCACTGCTGGAACCTGCAGTCCGACGTGCTGAACGCGCTGTCAAAAGCATTGCACGCTGCGGCACTGCATGAGCTGCAAGACACCGGAACAGCCAGGAAAACCAGCACAACTTAAACGCTTAAGCTCATTGCAGTCGGTGCTGCAAGAAAAACGCCAGCATCGCGGCGGATGCGGACGGCCCATCCGGGTCGGTGTAGCTGCCAGCGGCGTCGCCACCGGACCAGGCATGCGCGCCGTCATCGATGCGCCAGTTTTCAATATAGGGTTTGCCGTCTGTGGTGCTGTAGGCTTCGCGCCCTGTGTTGTCCTGGCTTTTGACCAGCTTCAGGCCTGAGGCCTTGAGTGCTGCCAGCGCTGCATCAATGATGTGTTCGCCATTGTCAGGATGCACCGTTTTGTCATCGCTGCCATGAAACACGATGGTTGGCATCACAGGTGGTGCATGGCCCTTGGCACCTGAGCGCATCGCGCTGAATGCCGACATCACGTCCTTGGCCGCACCCGCTGCCAGCCCCGAATGCACGCCAACGGCCGCATACACATGCGGGTAAAGGCTGGACACAACCGCCGCCATCGCGCCGCCCGCTGAAAGGCCGGCAATGTAGACGCGCTGCGGGTCGCCGCCCTGCGTCAGGACTATTTTTTGAGTCAGCGCCGCAATCATTCCGGGCTCTCCGCGGTCAGCCTTTTGGTGGCCGGGTTCAAACCAGTTCCAGCAGCGCATCGCGTTGGCGCTGGTGATCTGCTCGGGGTACAGCACCATGACTTGCTGCGCTTGAACCAGCGTGTTCATGGCGGTACCGTTGGAAAAGTCCAAGGCGTCCTGCTTGCAGCCGTGCAGCAGCACGACGAGTGGCATGGGTTTGTTGTCTTTGGCGTTGATGACTGACGGTACAAACAGGCGGTACGGGTAGGTGTCCCCCTCAAACTCAAACTGGTGTTGGGTAAAGCTTGCCTTGCGCGGTATGTCAATGTCGTCGGCCACCTTTGGTGGCGGCGGCAAGATGATGACGGGCGGCGGCGCATCACAGACTTGCTGGTCAGCGACTTGGGGGTCATTGGCGGCTGGCGCGGGTTGGCGCCTTTCTTGGGGTTTGACGTGCTGCACATCGCCCAGCAACGCACGCTGTATCAGCCGGGTGGCATCAAGCAGCTTACCCATGCCCGTGAGCCGGGTGGCCTGGCGTATCGATTGGCTGAATGATTTTTGAAGGTAAGACTTGGTCATGATGATTCCGATGACAGCAAATGCTGCGCCGCAACATAGGATACGTCCAAACCGGGATTTAAGTTCGCCCTTTGTCCTTTCCCCTGCAGCCACTTACATTCGACAAAGCAATTGCCTGACATCAGACCTGGAACAGGAAGTCAACTGCGGGATTGTCATGATTCAAGCGCCAACCCGATCGCGCTATCCTTGGACGCAACAAAACGATATCGAACCGTTGGAGACATCATGACAAAACACGCCATTGCAGCAGCGCTGGCAACCGCTGCCGCCCTGTGTACGCCAGCATTTGCCCAAACCCCGGCCCCAGCTGCCAGCAACACCCTGAAGATCGGTCTGATCGGGCCTTTTACCGGCGGCTCTGCCGACTTTGGCATTCCCATGCGCAATGGCATTCAGCAAGCTGTTGACGAGATCAACGCGGTGGGCGGCTATCTGGGTCGCAAACTTGAGCTGGTGATCAAAGACGATCAAGGCAACCCTGATGTGGGTCTGAAAATGTCGCAAGAACTGGTGGCCGAGAAGGTCGCGGTCACACTTGGCTTTTGCAACACCGGCGTGGCAGCCAAGTCGCTGGAGGTCTACCAGAACGCCAAGCTGCCGCTGATCATTCCGTACTCTACCGGCTCTCCCCTGACCGCCAAATACCCCGGCCCCGAAAGCTATATCTTTCGCACGTCGGCCAGAGATGCCATTCAGGTGCCTTTTGTGGTCGACGATATTCTCAAACGGGGCTGGAACAAGATCGCAGTGTTTGCAGACACTTCTGGCTATGGAGAGGCAGGTTTAAAGGATATTGAAGCCGCACTGAAAGCCAAAAACCTGAAATCTGTCCACGTGGCGCGTTTCCCGGTCGGCGTCAAGGACTTGGGCGAAGAGCTCAAGGTCGCGCGGGCGGCGGGTGCCGATGTCATTTTCAGCATGACCGTTGGCCCTGAGAACGCAGTGATTGCCAATGGCCGCAAGGCTTTGGGCTGGAAGGTGCCACAAGTCGGCGGCTGGCCGTTGTCGTTTCCGTTTTTTATTGATGGCGCCAAAGACGCCGCCGAGGGCGCGCTGATGGCGCAAACCTTTATTGCCGAGCCCAGCAATGAGCGGCGCGCCTCGTTTTTAACCAGCTACGCCCGCAAGTACAAGGTCAACAAAATCCCGGTGCCCATGGCCGCCGCACAAGGCTACGACGCGGTGTACATCCTGGTTTATTCATTGTTTGGCATACGTGACGGCAACCTCAGCGGTCCATCTGTCAAAAATGCGATTGAAACGAAGGCTCGCACCTATTACGGCGTGGTGGCAACCTATGAAAGGCCTTTCAGCCTGCAAGACAAAGACGCCACGACACAAAACATGCTGGTCATGGGCATGGTCAAAAACGGGGCGGTGACGTTTGCCTACCCTGAAGATGCCAAGCGCAATCTGTTTGTGCAGCGCAAGCAATAATCGGCTTTCAGCCTGTCTTTTAAATTACTGCTCAGTACATTCGTGGGTGCGCCGACCAATAAATAGGCTGGGCATCTGTTTTTTAAACGATGTAATTCGCCTGGCGGGTAGAATTCGCCATGACCACCGCCACCACACCAGCCGCCGCCCCCGCTAAAACCAGCTTCAAGGCGCAAATGCTGCTGGCCCGGGAAGACGCCATTGTGGTGTCCGTCAATCGTCTGCTGGCTGAAAAGGGCTTTGACCTGATGACGGTGGACGAGGTGGCGCTGGACGTGGGCATTGCCAAAGCCAGCCTGTACAAGCACTTTTCAAGCAAGGAAGATCTGGCAGCCGCTGCCATGGTGCGCGTGATTGGCCTGGCGCAAGCGTTTTTGGCCAGCTTGCCAGCGGATGCGCCGCCGCTGGCACAGCTCAAAGCCATTGCACGCTGGATGCTGCAAGTGCAGCTCAAAGGCGAAATGCCATCACTGCCCAGCCAAAACTCGACCCTGCGCGCCAACCTGATGGGCAACAAGGCATACCTGGACGGCCTGATGCAGATCAGCGACCAGATGGGCGGCTGGATAGAGGCCGCGCAAGCCGACGGCACACTCAGCACCAAACTGCCGCCGCTGGTGGTGCTGTACACCCTGTATGCCAGGGCCTGTGACCCGGTGCCCGGTTTTTTGAAAGCAGGCGGCCAGCACACCGATGAAGAAATTATCGAACTGGTGATTGACAGCTGCTTTGACGGCCTGAAAACCCGTTAAAACGCGGTTTTTGAGCTTTTTCAAGTGTCAAATCGGCCTTAAGCTCAATGAATACGGGCGCAAGCAGCTCATGTTTCTATAGCATTTAAGCTGCTTTGAGCCATGTCCGGGAAGCCGTCCAAAGCCAAAATCCAGCGCGGGCACCACTACAGCGTGTACGTGATCGAGCTGGCGCCCGAGGTCTGGAACATTGCCCGTTTCAGGCGCTGCAACCCTGACTACCTGCTGGGCAAGCCCTTTGTGTATGTCGGCATGACCGGGCTGGACATAGATCAGCGCTTTGACAAACACAAAGCCGGTATCCAGTCCAGCCGCTACGTGCGCGACTTTGGCCTGCGCCTGCTGCCCAGGCTGTACGAGATGTACAACCCCATGCCCTATGAAGGCGCCCGCGACATGGAAGTCGAGCTGGGCATTGCCCTGCGGGAGGCGGGTTATGGGGTTTGGCAGGCTTGAACCAGCTAAACCAGTAACTTCGCCCCATCCATTTTTGAAGCCGCCTTGTCAAACGTCCACAGCGGGCTTTCACCCGCAACGTGAGCCAGCGCGATGTGCGTGCAATCTGCAAAGTCCGCCCCGCCCTTGATGTACAGCGCCAAGGCCACCTCCAGCGCAGCTTCAGATTCAAACGATAGTTCGCTGCACGCCAGTAAACTGGACAACGTGGCGGTTACCTGAGTTTTACTGAGCTTGAAATTCGAGCGCAGCACCCATTCAAGCTCCAGCATGACAGTGATGGGGATATACAGCGTGTCGCCCGCCTGCACCGCCGAACGTATGAGCTTTATGGCCAGCGCTGATTGCGGCTCGTTGTCTGTGTCGCTCAACAGATAGCGAACCAGCACATTGGTATCAAGCGATGCCATAGCGTTAGACCCCGGCGGTCAGCGCCAGGCGTTCATGTCTTCAACCCTGACCTTTAAGCCCTTGGGTGCTTTGAGCGTGCCCGCCAGGTCAAGAATGGACTTGGTTTTAGCCCGCACGATGATGCTGCCGTCAGGCATCAGGTTCCACAACAGCTTGGCACCCGGCTGCATGTGCAGCGCGTCCCGGATGGGCTGAGGGACAGTGGTTTGGCCTTTAATGGTGATGGTGGATTCGGACATTTCTTGAACCTCTAAATTCCTTACAATAGATGTCATTGTAATGCAGTAAATTGGCTCGCAATGACTTTCACTTTGCAGAAGTGCTGCTGGCTAGGAGCAAATTAGCTTTGTTGGAAGTGAAACTACAGTTTAAGAAACTAAACCTCCATCTCTGGTTACACAGATGGGATTTGATCCAAAACATTGAATACGCGACCTAAGTCAACCCTGTAGCTGGCAACATAATTTAAGGTAACTACTCGTTTATCTGACGAGGTTAAATTCAAATTTTTAATGGCCGGGAGTGTCTGAATTTCTGTGTGTGAAGCGGATTGGATGTTAGCTGAGGTTTGAAGGTTTTTGGATTTTTTCTTTTCAAAGAGGCCCCTGCCAGGCCGCCGGAGGCGTCCCCCTCCCGTTTTCT
>JBILXX010000129.1:0-7002 GCA_044378095.1 Polaromonas sp. | reverse complement strand
CAAGTAGCTTGGCTGAAATTTGCGGCTGTGCCGATTTGCCGCTGACAGCGGACTTGGTTGTAGTGCGGGGCATGTAACTCCTTTGGGGGAATGGTATGCCTCAAACACAAAATTTCTGACAGGCTCTAAAATTTAAGCGCTAAGCGAGTTTGGGTGTTTGCTGATTTTTAATTCTGCAAGTCCCTCATTTTAATACATCAAGTTCAATTTCTGAACTACCATAAGTTTTTGCTACTCCTCCTTCTTCTGTTAAAAAAGATGTATGTGGACTATCACTTTTAGCTGGTTCAGTTCCATAAATGTGTTGTAATGGAGATGCTGAACCTTGAGGGTTGGCAGGACAAAGAGAGCCTTGATCGGTTCTATAAGATTTAGCATTGTTTTTATGATTTGTGCCAGAAGAAAAATCGTTATCTTGACGAATAATACGAATCTCTCCTAATTGTAATCTTAAGTTCTGCTCAAATTCCCATGCTTGTCTAGCTTTTTCAGCCATGTCTGAAGATTACTGATGTAGCGCTGCCAGTCCTGAAAGGCAAACGACCCAAAGAGCTGTCCTGTGCGCCCATACGCTTGTAGGACGCTGCCTGAACGATCTGATCAGGTTGACCAGATGCGTGGACTGGCAGCGTCGAGTTGCCAAAATTGCCTCCGCCAGGCCAGCCATATCGTTCGCAGCAGCGCCATGGCAGGCTCTACAACAGGCGCCAGGACCCGTACCACCACCACCTGGCCGTCTGGGCTGGTGGCACCTGCGGATGCGCAAAGGGGGTGCGCTTCAATCACGCTGCGTGCGGCGTCAAGTGCCTCTTGCCTGAGCTGGCGTTTCAATTTGCTGCCGGACATAAAAAACAGTGTGGCAAAGCAGCGGTGTCCAGCCAGGCCAACAGGGCTGTTCAGCAACAAAGCATCAAGTGCTTTGATGCTGGCACGCTCCAGCCATACGCCTGGCATTTCCAGGTGCTGGCAAAAGTGGCCGGATTCAAAGGGTTTGCCCGCTGCAGGCAAACCCAGTGCGGTCACGTCCCAACCTATCAGTTCTGCAGTGGGGGCTAGTGTCAGTGTCAAGCGGTTTTCAGCCAGACAACCGCTGTAGGCTATTGTTTCAAGAGGCAGCCATTCCATGCGTGCATCGGGTGCAACCCTGATGCTGGTGCGCTGCAATGCCGTCTCGCCATCTGATCGGTAAAAGCGGGTGGCACCGGGCGTAGTCAGCAAGCCATGCGCGCCGCTGCCCACATCAATCGTTAAATCCAGCGTGTCGCCGCCCACCAATCCGCCCGGCGGGTGAACCAGCACGTTATGGCAAGTGGCGTCACCCTCGGGGTACAGACTTTGCAAAATACGCAGTGGGCCCGTGTGATTGAAGTGAGCCACTGTTCTGCTGCTGCCCGATGATTCGCGCAATGAGTAGTTCAATTGAAGTGATGCGTTCCAAGCCATATTAAAAGTGTAATTGGCAACACAAGAGCATCAAGTTTTGATTTCGTGCTTCAGCTGACCAGCTAAAAATCATGCGCCTGTTGCAAGCTCCTGAGCCATTTCAGGGTGCCAGCCTTCAGTTTTTCCTGGATTCATCAAGCCATGCGGATCGGCAATTTTCTTGAAATTGATTTGTTCGGAATCAATGGTTTTCATGCCACCGCCTTCAATGGTGTAGACGTGGTTGTCGAGAACCACGCATCCTGCGGCTTCAAACTCACCAATGATTTCGTACAACCTGTCCCTGTCAAAGTAGGCAACCAGCGGCAACCCAAACACCACCGGTCCGCTGTGGTCACGGGCAAACTCGTGGTGCATCAGCACTTCGTCGCCCCAGTGTTGCATGTGCTGCTCAATCTGTTCAATATCCAGCGGCCATGCGTGGATGGTTTGCAGGTTGGTCCAGCTGCGGTCCTGGCGCAGTGCCATCAGCGTGGTGTGGTTCCATCCACATTCAAAAGCGGGCGGCAAGCCTGCGGTGGTCAGCTCGCTCTCCGTCATGGCCATTGACTCCGCGCCGCCATGTAGCGCCACCATGGCACGCCAGCGCTCAAGGTAGTCGGGGTGAATCATGCTGAACACGGCATCCCGATTGACTGGAAAACGCGAACCGAACTCTTTTTCATAAAACAGTGCGAATCGGCGTTCCACGGCTGTGATTAAAAATGCATCCATCAGTTGTTCATTGGCCCTGTTGTTATTACCGATGGATACTGTTCGATCTACGGCATCAGTGGCTGCAACGCATAGCTTCAATGCTTCGGCATAGCCATCAAACAGCGCAATATGGTGAACCCAGTTCACAGCCGGCTTCAAGCTCAGCGTCAGCTCGGTCATGATGCCGTTGGTGCCGAAGGCGTGGTGGACTTTCTGAATGTCTGCATCGATAAGTTCAATTTCACGCGGCTCGGCTTGAAGCGTCACTACCTTGATGCGGGTCACGTTGCCTGGGTCTTTCAAAATGCCGTTGCGAACAGACCCGGCGCCGCCGTATCCGCCACCAACAAACCCGCCAACTGTGGCAATGTCACGGGTACTGGGGTACATCAGCAGTTCTTGCCCACCGGGCACGCAATTGTTTGCACGAACGGCTCGTTCCACGTCCATCATCAGTGCGCCAGCTTCGCAAGTGACGTGACCAGGCTCGATGGCCAGCACTCGGTTCAAACCCGTGACGTCCAGAATCACTCCGCCTTCAAGTGGCACGCACTGGCCGTAATTACCTGTACCGCCGCCGCGCACCGTCAGGTTGATGTGATGCCTGCAAGCCGCTGCAGCAACCCGGATAAGCTCACTCTGGTCAAGCGGTTTGACCAGCACCTCACCCAGCTTGTCGCCCAGCGACTGTTGTAAAAGCGGGCTGTACCAAAAGTAGTCTTTGCTTTTGACGCTGAGGGTGTGACCGTCTTGCGAATAGCCAATCCCGTCAATGGCTTGCAAAAAGGCATTCAGATTTGCTGAGGGCGTCATTTTTTCAACTGCTCCCACACTCTGAGCTTGCCAGGGTTCAGCAGGCCCATCGGGTCAAACCGTTGCTTGAATTCCAGCACCTTGGGGTCCAGGTTGTTTTGCTTGCCGTCTTCGACCACATACACATGCGGGTTGTTGATCTGAACGCCATGTTCGCGGTAAATCGCCATGATTTCATTGAGGCGTTGCTCTGTTGTGTAGCGAATGATTTGCAGACCACTGCAATTGAATTCGCCTTCCTTGTTTCGCAGAAATTCCAGGTGCATCAACACCTCGCCACCCAGTGCCTTTTCAAGCGCCTTGACTTGCTCAAGGTTGCGCGATGGTGTGAACCCGCTTTGAATGTAGGTCAGTGACTTGTCGATTTTCAAGGCATTGAGTGTGGTGTGGTTCCAGGTATATTCAATCAGCGTGCGGTTGCTGCTACGTACTTCCTCTGCAGTTTTCCGGTAGCTGACATGCCCCTTGTGAGCCTTGACCATGTCTATCAGGCCGTCTTCGGACTCGGGTGCAACAAGTATCAAAACCGCATGACACCTGGAGGGTAAAAATTCAGCCAGTGACGTGAAGTAGTCAGGGATGGGTGCAGCCAGAAAGCAGACTTCTTTTTTCACCAGACCCGTGGCGCGGGAGAAGCGGTTTGCAAATTCCAGTGCATTGTCAAACAGGTCAAATACAGCGATACATTCGATCCACGGCAAGGTGGGCGCCAGTGCCACTTCAAGTTCCAGCACAATTCCGTTGGTGCCATAGGTATGGTGCAACTGCATGGCGTCAGAGCCTCGCAGCTCAACGATTTTGGGTTCAGGCTCAACACTCATCACCCGAACGCCCAGCACGTTACCAGGGGCAGCAACCGGGCCATAGTTGATAGATCCCACACCACCAAAGCCGCCGCCAAACAAGCCGCCTAGTGTGGCGCTGCGAAAGGTCGATGGCATCCAGCGCAGCTCGTGGCCACCAAGCTTGGCTTGCACATCAAACTGAGCCAGCCGTATGCCCGCTTGTGCCCGGCCTACCGCTCCTTTGACCCAGCAAAAAGCGTTGTACCCGCTCATGTCCATGATCAGGCCACCTTGCAGTGGCGTGCACTGACCGTAGTTGCCCGTACCACTGCCGCGCACTGTGATTGGCGTGCCGGTGCGTGCGCATGCAGCGACGATCTGGCGTATTTCTTCTTCAGTCCGGGGGCGTACAGCTATATCGCCGCGCTTGCCTTCGAGCTGGCGCTTGAGCACAGGGCTGAACCATGAAAAGTCTTGCGACAGGCGGTCTATTCGAGCGGTATCCAGGATCCAGTCCAGGTCTGGAAGTTCATCAGGTAACTGGCTAAATGTCATTTCAGTGGTGGTCATTTAAATCGCTTCAATCATGGGAAGTTTCGCTGGCATGCCAGTCACCGAGTGCCCAGCGCGAAGCCCAGGCCATGGCTGCAAAAAATGCCACTCCCGTCAAAGAAATCAGCAGCAATGCTGCAAACATGCGCGGTATATTGAGCTGAAAGCCCGACTGCAATATCTGGTACGCCAGGCCAGCACCCGAGCCGCCCGTGCCAGCGACAAACTCAGCCACCACCGCACCAATCAATGCCAATCCGCTGGAGATGCGCAGTCCGCCGAAAAAGTAGGGCAGTGCGCTAGGTATGCGCAGTCTGAACAGTGTTTGCAGGCGGGTCGCACGGTTGAGTTTGAAGTAGCTTTGCAAGTCAGGCTCAATGCTTCTCAAGCCAAGGGTGGTATTGCTGATAATGGGAAACAATGCCACGAGCGTGGCACAAATTACCATTGACGCGGTGGGGTTTTTCACCCAAATAATGATCAGTGGCGCAATCGCCACAATTGGCGTGACCTGCAGCAATACGGCGTATGGAAACAGCGCAGTTTCAATCAGCTTGCTTTGCACAAACAGGAACGAAATCAGCACACCCAATACCGCCGCCGTGATGAAAGCCAGCAGTGTGATTTTCACCGTTACCCACAGGGCGAGCATCAATGGCATCCAGTCGGTAAAAAGCGTTTTCATCATCAAATACGGGGAGGGCACCAGATATGGCGGTAGCTCATAGGCAACCACGAGCCCCTGCCATAACGCCACTATAAAAATACCCACGAGCAGTGGGTAAACCACACGCTGGGCGGATGGTCTGGCCATCAGAGGCGACTTTTTCGTCTGGGTGGTTTTCATGTCTGAACTTCCCTGTCGGCCTGTTCGGCGCTGGCCAGCAGCAAGCTGTCCTGCAACTGCTTGGCATAGACGCTGAACTGCGGTGACACCATGAAGTCTGCCGTGCGCGGGTAGGGCTCGTTGATGCTGAACTCCTGCACTACGCGGCCTGGCCGGGCTGCCATCATGACAACACGACTCGATAAGAATACCGCCTCATGAATCGAGTGAGTCACGAAAATCACCGTCAGCTTTTTCTTGCGCCATAAATCCAGCAAATCGCTGTCAAGTTTATGCCGGGTGATTTCATCCAGCGCGCCGAAGGGCTCGTCCATCAGCAGCATGTCGGGTTGCACCACCAGCGCTCGGGCAATAGATACCCGCATCTGCATACCGCCGGATAGCGCACGCGGCAGTGCAGATGCAAATTTTGACAAACCCACCATTGCCAGCGCATCGCTGACGCGCTCATCAGCCTGCTTGCGATCCATGTTTGCCAGGTCAAGCGGCAGTCTGACATTTGTTTGCACGCTGGCCCAGGGCATCAGCGTGGGCGATTGAAAGACAAAGGCCATTTTTCGGCCGCTTTGCTCCAGCTGTTCGACGGGCTTGCGCCACAGCAACAGGCGGCCGTCAGTGGCGTCAAGCAGGCCCGCCACCATTTTGAGCAAAGTGCTTTTGCCGCAACCCGATGGGCCCAGCAGGGTGACAAACTCACCTTCTTCAATCCGGAGATTCACTGGCATCAGTGCCTGTGTTCCGTTGGGATAAGTCTTTTCAGCGGACAAGACCTCCAAAGCAGGTGGTTGATCTGCCTGCATCAGACCGGGGCTATTCACAGCTGCCTTGGGAAGAACTCTTTCGCATCAAGGCATGACCTTGGCGTCTTTGATGAATGACAAGTTGTAAGCTTTGGTTATGTCAACTTTCGCAGGGTCGATGAGCTTTGCACCGACCAAAAAGTCATAGCTTGCCTTGGCCCGTACTTCAGTGATGGTGCCGATACCAAGTCGTCCTGCATCACCGCCAGTGACCATGCCCAATTCTTTCAGCTTGGCCACGCTGTAGTTCAGCTGGTCATCGGTCATGTTCGGGTTGTCTTTTTTGATCAACGCGTTAGCGGGTGCTGGATCCGCCAGGTAGCTCTTCCACCCTTCGGCAGACGCTTTCACAAAATCAGCAACAGCTTTTTGGCGTTCCGCCACGGTTTTATCCATGCAGGAAATGGTGGTGGCGTAAGCTGGGTAGCCATGATCGCTGAACATCAGCGTGTTGGCTTTGACCCCCGCTTTTTGAATGGCAAAGGGCTCAGAAGTCAAGTAACCCTGCTGCGCTACATTTTTGTCTGCCACAAAGGGCTGAATGTTAAAGGTGTAAGGGCGGGTTTGCGAATCGGTAAAACCATACTTGGATTTGAGCCAAGGCCAGTAGCCCTGATTGGCAGACGCAGCGATCAGGATGGTTTTGCCTTTGAGCTCTTCAAACTTGGTGATCGGGTCGTGCGCTATCAACACTTGGGGATCTTTTTGAAAGACGGCCGCAAGCGTGGTGACGGGAACGCCGCTGGCGCGTATCTGGATCATTTGCAAGTCGCTCGATCCCATCACACAGTCGGCTTGCCCGGCGGCAAGCAATTGCACGTTGTTAATTTGTGGGCCACCCATTTTGATGGTGACGTCCAGCCCATACTTTTTGTATATGCCCGTCGCCACGGCCTGGTAAAACCCGCCGTGCTCGGCCTGCGCATACCAGTTGGTCATGTGAGGGACTTGCAGAATTCCGCAAGCCAGCCGAATTAACCGCTACGTGAGGTAAAAAAAGTTGCGGGCACCGCCTAAAAGGCTGCAAGATCAGGGTATTGAATCATGAACTTGGTGAGCGCCCATG
>JBILXX010000003.1:0-82913 GCA_044378095.1 Polaromonas sp. | reverse complement strand
TCTGCGCGATGATCAATCGCACGCAAGATTTCTGGCCCACCAGTGGCTCCAACCAGCTCGCTCTGTTAATAGGGGTCGGATTTCAATTAATTCGCTCTCATTTTCATATCTGCCCGCGCCCATATCCATTGGCCTGGAGGCCTAAAACGTAGGTAAAAACAGGCCGCAAAACGGCATTTCAACCCCTTTCCGACCCTAAACCCGCCCCAAGCCAGTCTTTCAAAGCCAAAAAATGGCTATTTTCACCATCAAAAGTAGCCGAAACCCAATAAATACGGGCGTAAGCAGCTACAAATTTAATAGCAAACTGGCGGCAGGCTGTTACTGCGCCACCCACCCACCATCCATGTTCCACGCCACGCCGCGCACGTTGTTGCCTGCTGGGGAGCAGAAAAACACCGCCAGTGCGCCCAGTTCTTCGGGGGTGGCTATTTTTTGTTTAGATGTGGCTCAGCTTGACGAGCTGCCCAACTTTCAAATCAGTCAACGTTTGCAGCAATTGAGGTGCAAAGCTTCGTGCGGTTTCAACTCGATTGTTTGGCGCAATCAGAACGATCACGGCAACGGGCAGATCTTCATTTTGTTGGTACGGTAAGTTTTGGTCAAAGGTGATCAACACCTCGAAACCCTCATCCAGCATGGCTTGCATCAGCTTGCCATTTGAAAGTGTTGAAAATCCTTGCGATTGGGCGGTTCGTACGTAATGCCCTGCAAGCTCAAAACCCAACACGCGGGGGACTGACTCGTCCAGCAGTACTTTCATTTAGTCAAGCTGATTGAGCTGTCAGCAAGGCGTGGCGGCTGTCTTCCAAGAGTTGAACGGCAGCTTCGCGTGTGACGGAGGGAAACTGATCCAAAAACTCATCCAGGTCGTCGCCCGCTTCGAGGTAATCAAACAAAGACTTGATCGGCACGCGCGTACCCACAAAGCAGGGCGTTCCGCTAAGTGTGTCGGGTTTGATGCTGATGACTTTGCTTTGCATAGAAATCTCCAGGAGGGACTTGCCGGCTCGATGTTACCGCGCAGGCTCTTACTGCGCCACCCACCCACCATCCATGTTCCAGGCCACGCCGCGCACGTTGTTGCCCGCTGGGGAGCAGAAAAACACCGCCAGTGCGCCCAGCTCTTCGGGGGTGGTGAACTGCAGGGATGGCTCTTTTTCACCCAGCAGTTGGGCGGTGGCGGCTTCCATGGTCATGTTGCCTGCCTTGGCCCGGTCGTCCAGCTGCTTTTGCACCAGCGGCGTTAGCACCCAGCCTGGGCAGATGGCGTTGCAGGTGATGCCGCTTTTGGCGTTTTCGAGCGCGGTGACTTTGGTCAGGCCGACGATGGCGTGTTTGGACGCGACGTAGGCTGATTTTTCAGCCGAGGCCACCAGGCCGTGGGCTGACGCCACGTTGATGATGCGGCCCCAGCCCTTGCCGCCGTTGGTAGCCTGCATGGCCGGCAGTGCCAGGCGGGTGGCGTGAAAGGCGCTGGACAAATTGATGGCAATGATGGCGTCCCATTTTTCGACCGGGAAGTTCTCAATACGGGCGACGTGCTGAATGCCTGCGTTGTTGACCAAGATATCTACCATGCTGAACTGTGCAGCGGCGTAGGCCATCATGTCGGCAATTTCTTGCGGTTTGCTCATGTCTGCGCTGTGATGCACGACTTTGACGCCGTATGACGCGATCTCAGCTTTCGGGCCTTCGACATCGCCAAAGCCGTTCATGACGATGTTGGCGCCTTGGGCGGCCAGCGCTTTGGCGATACCCAGGCCGATGCCGCTGGTTGAACCTGTGACTAACGCTGTTTTACCTTTGAGCATGCTGTTTATCCCTTTGATGTCCGTATGATTGAAAGAATCTGTTCAGTAATTATCAAGCCTTTGAAAACATGACTCAGCCTACTCTTCACCATGTTCAATGCCCTGACGCACAAGGGGGCCACCGCATGGCCTACTGGCAGTGGGGCAACCCGGCTGCCGAGCATGTGGTGGTGTGTGTGCATGGCCTGTCGCGCCAGGGGCGGGACTTTGACACGCTGGCATCCAGCCTGGTTGAAAAGGCTCAAGGCAATATTCGCGTCATTTGCCCAGACGTGGTGGGCCGGGGCGAGAGTGACTGGCTGAAAGACCCTATGGGTTACCAAATCCCCAACTATGCCGCTGACATGCTGGCGCTGTTGGGGCAACTTCATGTTGATTCGCCCATCACAACACTCGACTGGGTGGGCACCAGCATGGGTGGGTTGATTGGCATGGTGGTGTTTGGGCAGCCGGGTTTGCCGCTTCCTGTGGGCATCAATAAGCTGGTGCTGAACGATGTCGGCCCGGCGATTGAATGGCTGTCGATTGTGCGGATTGGCATGTATTTGGGTGCGCCCGTTACTTTTGATTCTGTGCAGCAGGGTGCCGATGCGATGTGGGCAATTTCGACCGGCTTTGGCCCGCATACGCCAGAGCAGTGGCTGGCGCTGTCAGTGCCCATGCTGCGGCCTGTGACAAACGCGCCCGGCAGCAAGCTGCGCCTGCATTACGACCCGGCGCTGGCTGCGCCTTTCAAGCAGGCGACGCAAGAGTCAACCCTGCAAGGCGAAAAAACACTGTGGCAGCTGTACGACAACATCACAGCGCAAACGCTGCTGCTGCGCGGGGCTGACTCTGACTTGCTGAGCCCGGCCACGGCGCAGGCGATGACGCAGCGCGGGCCCAAAGCGCGGCTGGTTGAGTTTGCGGGTGTGGGTCACGCCCCCACTTTGGTCGCCGCTGACCAGGTAGCAGCGGTGGCAGGCTTTTTGCTCGGTTAAGTTGCTCATGAAAAGTCAAGCGTCAGTAGCTAACTCGCAAATCGTCACAGCCACAGCCAGCAGCCTGCCTGACCAGCCGCATGCGCTGGCCAGGGCGCGCGCGTTTGCCGAGCCGTTGATTGCCAGTGAGCTGCTGGAAACAGGTGAAAACACGCTGACCCATGCCGATGCGGTCGCGGCGATTTTGAAGTCCATTGGCGGGTCTGAAGCCATGCAGGCCGCCGCCTACCTGGTGTACGCCTGCCAGCACCTGACCAAGCCGCTGGAGGTCATTACCAAAGCCTTTGGCGCCAACTTTGCGGCACTGGCGATAGAGACGACCAAGCTGGTCAATGTGCAGCAGCAGGCCAGGGCCGCCAACGCTAAAGCTCAATTGGAGAATGATCCGGCGGCGCAATTAGAAACCGTGCGCAAAATGCTGCTGGCTTTCTCTCGCGACTTGCGGGTGGTCATGCTGCGGCTGGCGTCGCGCTTGCAAACGCTGCGCTATTGCGCTTTGGCCAAGCAGGCCGCGTCAACGGCCATGGCGCATGAGTCGCTGCATGTGTTTGCGCCGCTGGCCAACCGCTTGGGTATCTGGCAAATCAAATGGGAAATGGAGGACCTGGCGTTTCGGTTTCTGGAACCCGAAACCTACAAAAAAACCGCGCAACTGCTGGACGAAAAACGCGTCGAGCGCGAGCAGTTCATGGAGGGCCTGCGACTTGAGTTGGAGCGTGAACTGAACAAAAGCGGCGTGGCTGCACTGGTGCAGGGCCGGCCCAAACACATCTACAGCATTGTTAAAAAAATGCGCGGCAAGTCTCTGGGGTTTGACCAGGTGTTTGACATTCGTGCCCTGCGCGTGATAGCGGCGGATGCCAACGGTTGCTATGCAGCGCTTAGCTTTGTACATTCGCGTTTTTCGCCGATTGAAGGCGAGTTTGACGATTACATTGCCAAGCCCAAATCAAACGGCTACCAGTCGCTGCACACGGTGGTGCGTGATGGAGAGGGCAGGGCGGTTGAAATTCAAATCCGCACCCAGGCCATGCACGACCATGCCGAGCATGGCGTGGCAGCGCACTGGGCCTACAAAGAAGCGGGTAGCAAGGGTTATGCAGGCGTGACAGCCAGCAGTGCATACGACTCGAAAATTGCGGTGCTGCGCCAGTTGCTGGCCTGGGAGCGTGACTTGTCTGGCAGCACCAACCCCGCCAGCCCAGACAAGTCAGGATTGTTTGAAGACCGCATTTACGTGTTGACGCCCGACGCCGCGATTGTGGAACTTCCGCAAGGCGCAACCGCGGTTGACTTTGCCTACAGTGTGCACACCAACGTCGGCCACCACTGCCGGGGTGCGCGGATTGACGGCGCGATGGTGCCGCTCAACACACCTTTGCAAAACGGCCAGACGGTTGAAGTCATCACCGTCAAAGAAGGCGGGCCGTCACGTGACTGGCTGAACCCTGAGCTGGGCTTTTTGGCCAGCCACCGCGCCAAGTCAAAAGTGCGTGCCTGGTTTAACGCGCTGGAGATGGCGCAAACCATTGCCAAAGGCCGTGAGGCGGTTGAAAAGCTCCTGCAGCGCGAAGGCAAAACAGCGATGAAGCTGGACGATTTGGCCGCGCAACTGGGGTTTAAAGCTGCGGATGATTTGTTTGAGGTGGTGGGCAAAGACGAGCTGAGCTTGCGCACGATTGAAAACATGCTCAAGCCGCCAGAGCCAGCGCCAACCCAGGACGATTACGTGCTGGCCAAAAAACCACGCCCTGCATCAAATGCCAAAAACGGCGGCGTGCTGGTGGTCGGCATGGGCTCGTTGCTCACGCAGTTAGCCAAATGCTGCAAGCCCGCCCCGCCAGACGAGATTTTGGGCTTTGTCACCAAAGGAAAAGGCGTGAGCGTGCACCGCAGCGATTGCAGCAACTTTCGCAACATGGCCAGCGGCAGCCCGGACAGGGTGATTGAAGTCGAGTGGAACGCACCTAAAAACGCTGACGGCGCAGCGTACCCTGTGGATGTGTCGATTGAAGCATCAGACAGGCAGGGCTTGTTGAGAGATATTTCAGAGGTGTTTACCAAAGAAAAAATGAACGTGATTGGTGTGCAAACCCAATCTGTCAAGGACAACCGTGGTGGCACGGCGTGGATGACATTCACCGTGGAAGTTGCGCAGTCAGGGCGGCTTAAACAGGTGCTCGGTTTGGTGGCCAGTGTGGCGGGGGTGCGGTCGGCGCGCAGGCGCTGATCCGTGCACGGAGCCGTCAATAGGTAATGGTGGCGATGACCGTATCGGTATAAGTGCCTGGCGTGACCAGCTGCCCGGCGGCCACGCGGCCATAGACATTCAGCGTTTGTGCGCTGCCACTGCCCGTACCGGCTACACCGTCCAGGTTGTAGGTATTTCCCCAGCGACTGCTGCGCGCCGCGTCATGGAACATCGTGTAAGACAGCAGCACGCCGCCCGGGCCGATCGCCCTCGGAAGCAGGCTGCCATCAGGTTGCTGTCCGTCACTTAAATTGACGTAATAAGTCGTTGTTTTTGTGCAGGCCACTGTTAGTGTGCTGACGGCATCCAGAACTCCGCCGGTGTAAGCGCCAAAAACCAGGTTGGTGGCGGTGATCTGGCACAGGGGCTGCACCAGGGCGGTTATGGTGAATGATCCGGAGCCAGCGCCTGAGGCCGCAGTTATCGTGTCATGGTAGGTACCGGGTGCAACCAGTTGACCAGCCGCTACTTGCGGGTAAATGGTGAAGTTTCTGTCCGGGGTTTCGCCAGAACCAGAAGCTGTATCAACATTGACGGTATTGCCCCAGTTTCGGGCATGTGCGGCATCCCGAAACAAACCGTAATTCAGCGTGGATGAGGCGGACCCCGTCATTTTGCGGGTGCTTGTGGTCGCACCTGCCCCGGTACCTGCATTCAGCCCGATCGTGTAATGTGCGCTGTTGCCTTTGCAGGTGACCGAGATGTTGGTTGAGCCAGCGGTTGAAACGGCGCCTGTGTAGGTGCCAAGGTTCATGTTGGGCGGCCGCTCGAGCTTGCACCTGGCCTGTGCGCTAAATGGAGCCAGAACGATTAACGCGGCGGACAACAGGTTTTTTTTCATCGTTTCACATCCTGGCATACCAGCGGCCCGATGGTCGGGATATTGCCCGGTTCGGGCTGGTAGTCGAAGTTGACAACGCAAGGACTTGCATCGGCGCGCACGATGGTCAACTGGTTGTGTGCAGCCAGGCCTTCAACATACGCTTGCCCGTCGTAGCCCACAGGCACGGCCACTCTGGTTGCTTGCAGCGTGGCGGTGCTGCCCACGGGTATCGCAGCGCCGGCTGCATCGTGCAGATAGATCAGAGCACCGCGGCTAAGGCTGACTGCAAAGCGGAGCACAATGCCCGATTTCTCTGGCAGCCGCACTTCAAGCGTCGCCTGGTTCAGCGTTGCGTCGGGCGGAATGTCTGCCGGGTCAACGGCCAGATAGTTAATCTCAAAGCCGCGCAGATCGGAGATCAGCAAGCGACCTTTGGCGTCTGTGATGCCAGCGGCGCGGTTTTCACGCAGGACATGCACACCCGCCAGGCCGCCGGTAGTCACCAGCGCAAAACTGTCATCGATGGTGTTCGAGGCAAACACACCGCCATCAATGTATGACAGCGCGCCTTGGGACTGTAGCGACAGTGTGGTGTCGCTGCCAGAACGGTCAACGCCTGCACTCATCAGGGCCCAGGGTGCCTTGTATTGCACCTGCGCAAACTTATGCGCCACCGCGCCATCAGCCGCAAAAGCCTGGTAACCCCAATCCCCAACGCTCACAGCAGATTGTTGCGCCTGTACCTGCCGGTAGGCACTGCCAGCGTTGTTGCTCATACTGGCGCTGACCGAACTTCGAGGGCCCAGCGGCATGGTCAGGCCTATCGATAGGCCGCTGCTGCTGGTCTGGTCAAAGTCGCGAAAAGTAGTGGCGTACAGGGACACGCCGCGAAACTGGACAGAATAGCTCGCAGACAGCACACGCGCCTTTTGGACGGCGCCTAGGTCAGTCACGCCGTCTGGCAATAAGCCGCTGGTAACCGCTGAATCGCGCCTGATACGGGTGTAGGACACGCCCAGGGATCCGAGCGCACCCAGCGACACACCGCCACTGGCACTGAACTGCAGTCGCGGAACAGGGTCGCCGTTGACGGCTGCAATATCGCGAAAGTTGCGGCCCGCCACCGCCATCGAGGTGCCAAAACTGAACCGGGTACCAACGCGCTGCACGCCAGCAGAAAGGCGTGTGCCTTGGCTGGCAGCGCCGCCTTTCGCAGCGCCACTGCTGCCCGCAGCCGCTACATTGAGCATGGCCATGTTGGCAACATTGATCACCGCGCCCGCACCCGCCATAAAGGTGCCTTGAGTCGCCTCGGCGCTACCCTCAACCGTCAGGTCAGGCGACAGGCCACGCCGCCAGGTGGCGCTTAGAGCGCCCGCGCCGTAATCGTTGCTCAGTTGTCCCCAGTTGCGCCGCACTGCGCCCGCCTGCGCTGAAAAGGTTTGCAAACCGGGTGTCAACAGGTCGGCGCTGGCATAAAAAGGCAGCGTCGTGACGACTTGCTGGCCCATGGCGTTGGTCACCGTCAACGCTACCGTGCCAGCGCCCGTGACCACCGGCAACCGTGGAATCTCAAAAGGCCCGGCACCCACCTGGCGCGACAGCAAGCGGTTGCCGTTGACCAGCACATCGACGGTGGACGGTACAGCCGCCGAGCCACTGAGCGACGGCAAAGGAAAAGTCACCAGATCCGGCCGCATGCTGAAGTCTGAAGTGAGCTGCGCACCACCCAGCCGCACGGGGCGCGTCCAGGCCAGGCTACCGGTGATGAAGTCGCCCAGGCGGTAACGGCGCTGGGTTGCGACATCTGAAAATGTGTAGGTCGAGTCAAGCCTGACCGCTGCGGCATTACCCGGGTTGCGTTGGGCCTGACCAGCATAGACCAGCATGCCTGAGCTCAACACGCCGCCGGGTGAAAAGGCGCGTAGGTCAAGCAAACCAACTGCGCTGTTGCCCCCCTTGCTGGCGGTGGCATTCAGGTCATAGTTCAGTGTTGCGCCGGTACCGCTTTGTACTGCTGTGTTGCCCCCGGGTGCGGCGCTGACCGACAGTAAGGTAGGTAGCAGCGCTGCATCAGTGGCTGCGATGATCAAGGCCTGGTGGGCTTCATCCACGCGCCACGTCACACCTGGCAGCGCGTGCAGGTCGATCAGGTCGCCCGCCTCAAGGGGCAGGTTGTCTGGTAACCGAAATCCGAGGTCTTTAAGCTCGCTGCGCTTGGATAGCAAGACGCCGTCGCGTAGAAGGAAGTCGCCAATTTGGCCGATTTGGTAGCCGTTAACGACCACATCCAGCAACAACATCTGTTCTGCTGCCCGAGCCGGTTGCGGCGTGCTACCGAGAATCACGATGGCAGCCATCAGCGTGCTGAGTTGAGCGGCGGCAGGGCCATGGTCACGCCATTTGAGCCAGTCACGCACGCGCCACCGCGCTGTCAGGCCTGGTGATCAATCGGCGATGGCTGAGCATCAGTAAGTCACTGTGGCGATGACGGTGTCGTTGTAGTTACCCGGCGTGACAAATTGCCCAGCGGGGACGCGCCCGTAAACCGTCAAGACCTGTGCCGTGCCATTGCCCGTGCCGGTGACTGTATCGGTACCGACAGTCTGGCCCCAATTGAGGGTGCGGCTGGCGTCGGAATAAAGCGAATATGAAAGGAGGCTTGCGCCGCTGCTCATGCGCCTGGTACTGACGGTTGCGCCACTGGCCAGCCCGGCGTTCAGGCCAACGTTGTATTTGGTTGTGTTGCTGCAGGTCATGGAGATGCTGGACGTCGCCACATCAACCACGCCGGTATACGCCACAAAGCTGAGCGCTGTGGCGCTGATCACGCAAGTGGCGGGTACCGCGACGGAGACTGTGAAAGTCGTATTCGCTGTTGCGGCAAAGGCAAACTCGGATTGAAGACCAAAGACCAGCGCAATAGCCGCCCACCGGTGGGCCACTTTGCGCTGACCCCTGCGCATCATGGGCTGCCGCTGATGGTCACGACCTCATTGACGGGGCCTGCGTTGCCAACCCCATTCAGGCGCAGCATGCTACCGGTAGCAGGGGGAACGCCTCCCGCACTCATCGCAATGGGCCAACTGCGTGTTGCGCCAGCCAAAATGTACGGCGATGCATTGGCGGCTGGTTTCATGTCGATTCCCTGGCTGTTGCTGAGCGTCACATCGCGCAGGGTTTCGTGGCGGGTTCCCTCGTTGGTCGCAATGAGTGTGGCCACGCCGTCTTTGTTTTCAACCCGATATCTCACTTGTGCTGCTGTACGTGCGTTGGGCAATGCAAAGACGGGTATCGACAGGCGCAGGGCAACCCGCACCGTGCCTGACTCCGCTGCAGGCGGAATCTGGTCAAGCAGGATGCGGTAAGTGGCCTCACTGCTCTGCGGCGCACGGCGAAGCACCAGGCGAACGATTTGCGTGGCACCGGGCGCAATGGTTGCAATGGGAGGGCTGACTTGCACATCGTCAGATTGTGTGAGCTGCTCGACGCCGTTGACCTGTTTCCAGGAGAAAGCCCGAATCTGCACACTCGTTTCAGCCGGCCCCTGGTTAATCACCGTTAGCGTGGTGGCCATCTGCTTTGGGGCCATCTGAATGTTGACAGGCAGAATTGACAACGACTGCGCCATAACTGCGCTGCTGGCCAGAAAAATGCATAGGCTGGCGGCGAACGAGCCCAAGCTGCGTGATGCTAAAGTGGTAGTTCTATTTTTCATGATTTGCTCGCTGCTTTCAGTAAGTAACGGTGGCGATGATGGTGTCGGTGTAGGCACCTGGTGCAGGAAACTGGCCTGCGGCAACACGACCATAGATGGTGAGCGGCTGTGCAGTACCGGTACCGGTGCCGGCAACAGTGTCGGTGCCGACAGTCGTGCCCCAATTGATGGTGCGGCCAGCGTCTGAGAAAAGCGCATAAGCCAAAAACACACCGACTGCGCCTGTCATGCGACGCGTCGTTACTGTGGCCGTGGTGGCTGTGCCAGCATTAAGCGCCACGGTATAGGACGTGGTGTTGGTGCAAGTGACGGTGACAATGGCAGTGGAGTCTGATTGGACGCCTGAATAAGTACCAAACGCCAGAGGCGTCGCAGTATTGGTGCAGGTGGCCTGAACGTTGGCGCTGACCGCGATACTGCTGGGTGCTGTGGCTGCTTGGGCGCTGAAATTGAACGCCAGAGTCACTGAAAGAGCGACGGTGCTCAGAGCCTTGAGAGTCGACGGCGATCCTCCCTGAGCGCCCGAATGACGGGGCGGCTGTGCTTTGGCAAACTTCAAGAAAGGCATGGTGCGAACTCCATTCAATTGTTAACAAGGCGATGTGTAAATGAAGGTTACCTTCGTGGGCTGGCGCGCTCTGTTCGTTGCCCAACATAGAGGACTTTTCGGCTTGCCGTCCTACAGTTGCCAGCTTGCGGGAAATGGTGGGAGGAAAGCGGCACATTTGGCCTGCTACAATACTGATTTGACTTTAGGCGCATAGCTCAGCTGGTTAGAGCACCACCTTGACATGGTGGGGGTCGTTGGTTCGAGTCCAATTGCGCCTACCAATCTTTTGATCGGTTTCCCTCAAAGCAGGGTAAACCTAGAGAGTTGGCAAAACCCAAACTTCCTTAGAATGTACCGTTGACTCAGCATTTTGCTGGCGGTTGACATGGTCATCTAATCACGGGAATTTTCAGTGCCAAAAGCCAAAACCCCTCTTGCTTCTCCCGCTTCTCAAACCGAATCGGTAGCTCGAGGCCGGGTGATTAAAAAATACCCGAACAGACGGCTCTACGACACGGAAACCTCGACCTACATCACGCTGTCGGATGTGCGGCAACTGGTGATGGACAGTGCGCATTTTGTGGTGGTTGATGCCAAAACCAATGACGATTTGACGCGCAGTATCTTGCTGCAGATCATCCTGGAAGAAGAGTCCGGCGGCGCACCCATGTTTACCGAGGCGGTGCTGGCGAACATCATCAGGTTTTACGGCAACGTCATGCAAAGTTTTATGGGTGCGTACCTTGAGAAGAATGTGCAGAGCTTCATGGACTTGCAAGTCAAAATGGCCGAGCAAGCCAAGGGCGTAAGCCCAGAAAGCTGGGCCAAGCTCATGAACGTACAGTCCCCCATGATGCAGGGCATGATGGGCAACTATGTTGAGCAGTCGAAAAGCGCTTTCACGCAAATGCAGGAGCAGATGCAAAAGCAGAGTGAGCAGATGCTGAGTGCTTTTGGCTTGAAAAGATGAAGAAAGAGTGGCTCTGAGACAATAGAGCCATGAGCGAAGTTATCTCCCCACCTACTCCCGTTATTCACAAGCCTGCTCCGCGCGTTGGCTTTGTCAGCCTTGGTTGCCCCAAGGCGCTGACTGATTCAGAGTTGATCCTCACGCAACTGAGCGCTGAGGGCTACCAAACCTCTAAAACATTTGAAGGCGCAGATCTCGTCATCGTCAACACCTGTGGGTTTATTGATGATGCCGTCAAGGAAAGCCTGGACACGATTGGCGAGGCATTGGCTGCCAATGGCCGGGTGATTGTGACCGGTTGCCTGGGTGCCAAAGAGGGTGAGGGCGGTGGCAACATGGTGCGGCAGATGCACCCCAGCGTGCTGGCCGTCACAGGCCCACACGCCACGCAAGAAGTCATGGATGCGGTGCATTTGAACTTGCCCAAGCCGCATGACCCGTTTGTTGACCTTGTTCCGAACAGTTTTGGCGTTGCAGGCATCAAGTTAACGCCGCGCCACTACGCCTATTTAAAAATCAGCGAAGGCTGCAACCACCGCTGCACGTTTTGTATCATTCCGTCGATGCGTGGTGATTTGGTGTCGCGCCCGATTGGCGATGTACTGGTCGAAGCGCGTGCGCTTTTTGAAGGTGGCGTCAAGGAACTGCTCGTCATCAGCCAGGACACCTCGGCCTATGGCGTTGACGTTAAGTACCGCACAGGCTTTTTTGATGGCAAGCCGATCAAAACCCGAATGCTGGAGCTGGTCCAGGCGCTTGGTCAGATTGCCGAGCCCTACGGTGCCTGGGTTCGCCTGCATTATGTGTACCCGTACCCCAGCGTGGATGAGATTTTGCCGCTGATGGCCACAGGCCAGGTGCTGCCTTACCTGGATGTGCCTTTGCAGCACAGCCATCCGGATGTTTTAAAGCGCATGAAGCGGCCCGCCAGTGGTGAAAAAAACCTGGAGCGCATCGCCCGCTGGCGCGAGATATGCCCTGAAATCGTGATTCGCAGCACGTTTATTGCGGGCTTCCCGGGGGAGACTGAAGCCGAGTTTGAACACCTGCTGGACTTCATGCAGGAAGCCAAAATTGACCGCGCAGGCTGCTTTGCCTACAGCGCCGTGGCTGGTGCAACGGCTAACGATATTCCTGGCATGCTGCCGATAGAGGTGCGTGAAGAGCGCCGCGCACGCTTTATGTCGGTGGCTGAAGCGGTGTCCAGCCAAAAGCTGCAAGGCCGAATGGGCGCCACCATGCAGGTGCTGGTCGATTCAGCGCCTGCGTTAGGCCGCAAGGGTGGCGTGGGCCGCTCATATGCCGATGCGCCTGAGATTGACGGCGTGGTCAGGCTGCTGGCACCTGAAAAAATCAGCAAAACCCTGAAGGTGGGCGAGTTCACCAAGGCGCGAATTGTTGGCGTGCAGGGGCATGACCTGATTGCCGTTCCGTTCTGACCTTGAAAACACTCAGGCAACAAAAAAGCCACTGGGTCACAGTGGCTTTTTGCGATGGCAGCAGTTGCCTGAAACATCTTGGTGCCCGGGAGAGAACTCGAATCTCCACATCTTGCGATACACGGACCTGAACCGTGCGCGTCTACCAATTCCGCCACCCGGGCAAGCCTTAGAGTGTACCATTATCTTAAACTGGAACCGGTGTTTCTGGCTGAAATATTTAAGCGGCATACTTCTTCAGCCGACATATTTATAGACATTTGTCAAAACTTTAAAAGAGACTTTTATTAAAACAACTCAACACAGTGCCAGCGCAGCGTCTGGCCTCCTCGCAGAGTTCGAGGGCACCGTTTCTGGCCACCGAGACGGCCACGGTTTTGTGCAGCGTGATGACGGCGAAGCCGACATCTATTTGCCGCCCAATGAGATGCGCGCAGTGCTGCACAAAGACCGCGTCAAGGCGCGCATCGTCCGCCACGACCGTAAAAACCGGCCCGAGGGTCGCGTTACCGAGATCATTGAGCGCTCTCCCAACCCGATCATTGGTCGGCTGCTGCAAGAAAGCGGCGTGTGGCTGGTAGCGCCTGAAGACAAGCGTTACGGGCAGGATGTGCTGATTCCCAAGGGCGCAACCGGCTCTGCCAAAACTGGCCAGGTGGTGGTGGTGCAACTGACCGAGCCGCCGGCATTGTTTGGCCAGCCCGTGGGCCGCGTCAAGGAAGTGCTTGGCGAGATTGACGACCCGGGTATGGAAATTGAAATTGCAGTACGCAAATACGGTGTGCCGCATGAATTCAGTGACGAGGCACTGGCGCTGGCTCGCACATTGCCAGATGCGGTGCGCCCACAAGACAAGAAGAACCGCGTTGATTTGACAGATATCGCCCTGGTCACGATTGACGGTGAAGACGCGCGCGACTTCGACGATGCTGTGTACTGTGAACCCGCCAAAGTTGGGCGGGGCAAGGGCTGGCGCTTGCTGGTGGCGATAGCTGATGTGAGCCACTATGTAGAAACCGGCAGCGCAATTGACATTGACGCCTACGACCGCGCTACCAGCGTGTACTTTCCGCGCCGAGTCATCCCGATGCTGCCTGAAAAGTTGTCGAATGGGTTATGTTCACTGAACCCGAATGTTGAGCGACTTTGCATGGTGTGCGACATGCTGGTGACCGCCAAGGGCGAGGTGCATGCTTACCAGTTTTACCCGGCCGTCATGTTCAGCCAGGCGCGCTTTACCTACACCGAAGTCGCGGCCATTTTGGCAAACACGCGCGGGTCAGAAGCAGCCCAGCGCAAAACGCTGGTGCCGCATTTGCTGGACTTGCATGACGTGTACCAGGCGCTTTTAAAGGAGCGCGGCGTGCGCGGTGCGGTTGATTTTGAGACCACCGAAACGCAAATTGTGTGTGACGAGGTAGGTCGGATTGAAAAAATCATTCCGCGCACCCGCAATGTGGCTCACCGACTGATTGAAGAGGCCATGTTGGCGGCCAATGTGTGCTCGGCGGACTTTATCGCCAGCAGCAAACACGTCGGGCTGTTCCGTGTGCATGAAGGTCCGACCCCTGAGAAAAAGGACATGCTGCGCAACTACCTGAAGGCTGCAGGCATTGGCATGTCGATCAGCGACGACCCGACGCCGGGCGAATTCCAGCAAATCGCCCAGGCCACCAAGGATCGTCCTGACGCACAGCAAATCCACTCAATGCTGCTGCGCTCAATGCAGCAGGCGATTTACACGCCGATAAACAGCGGCCACTTTGGTCTCGCCTATGAGGCTTACACGCACTTCACCAGCCCGATTCGGCGCTACCCGGATTTGCTGGTACACCGCGTGATCAAGGCGATTTTGAGTAAATCCAGGTATCAGTTGCCAAGCTTGCCAACACCCGGCGAAGCCGAGGCGAAACTCTCCAAGCGCCTTGCTTCAAGAGTCAAAGACCCTGAACAAAAACCCAAAAAAGCCAGCGTTGACGAGCTGGCCTGGCAAGCCGCGGGGCTGCATTGCAGCGCCAACGAGCGCCGTGCCGATGAGGCCAGCCGTGACGTGGAAGCCTGGCTCAAATGCAAGTACATGCGCGAGCATCTGGGTGAAGAGTTTGGCGGTGTCGTTACTGCTGCTACCGGCTTTGGCATCTTCGTCACGCTGGATGCGATGTATGTGGAGGGCCTGGTTCACATCACCGAGCTGGGTGGCGAGTATTTCCGCTTTGACGAAGCGAAACAGGAACTGCGCGGTGAGCGCACCGGAATTCGCTACGCCATCGGCACGCGGGTGCGGGTTCAGGTCAGCCGCGTGGACCTGGATGGCCGCAAGATTGACTTCAGGCTGATCAATGAAGGCGAAGCATTGTTGGCTGTTACGAGCCGGGCAATGAAAGACAAAACCGGCGGCCATGCCAGTGAGTTGCCGCCGCAAGAGCGCGGCGTGTCTCGAGACAACAAGGGCAATCGGCGGGCGGGCGCAGCGCCGAGCAGGGCGGCTCGGGGTTCGTCTTCGTCAAGCCGAAGCGAGCGCGGCTCGGGCGGTTTGTTGCCGTCGCCGATTCAGGCGCTGAAGGCGTCGGTCAAAAAAGCGGCTGGAAAAACTTCTGCCAAAACAGGGCGCAAGCAAGGCAAAAAGCCGCGTCGTTAAATTGGAAAAAAAGTGCTGATTCGCGTCCTGTCCTTTCTGCTGGAAACTTTTTTTTTCGTATTGATAGCCGCTGCGCTGTTGCGTGCCTGGATGAACTGGCTTCGCATCAATATGCGTGGCCAGCCCGGCATATTTGTGATGGCGGTAACGGACTGGCTGGTCAAGCCGGTTCGGCTGGCACTGCCAAAATCTGTGGCGCAGTCCAAGATTGACTGGGCCAGTTTACTGGCCGCCGGTCTGTTTGCGCTGATCTATGGGCTTGTCTGGTTGCTGCTGTTTACTGTTATTTTGGGCGGCATGGGTTTGGCTGCGTTAGACCCGATCATGCTGCTGTCGGTGCTGGGTTTTGCACTGAAAATGCTGCTGCGTGTGGCGCTGCAAACGATGATGATTCTGGTGATTGGTTTTGCGATTTTGTCGTGGGTGCAACCTGGCTCACCGGCTTACGGTTTGCTGGGGCGGTTGACTGAGCCCTTGCTGGCGCCGCTGCGGCGTGTGATTCCATCGGTTGGCGGGATTGATTTGTCTGCCATCGCGCTCATCATCGCCCTGCAAATCGGCTTGATGGTCCTGGCCTAAACCGCAGATGCGAGTTTTGAGGCCGTGAGTGCCTCGCTGGGGTGGGTGTGCAACCATTTGTCCGCCACACGGCCATGCTGAAAAACTGCGGTGGTTGCTGCATCAAAAGCATTTAAACCGCTGGCGAGTGCCGCGCCCACCATGCCTGCCAGAACATCACCCGTACCACCGGTAGCCAGCGGGGCGTTGCCACTGGAGTTGATGTGGCTGATGTAGCCGGGCGCAGCTATCACGCTGCCTGAGCCTTTTAAAACCACCACCGCCTGGTACAGCTCGGCCAATTGCCTGGCAGCTTTCAGGCGGTCAGACTGAACCTGCGCCGCGCTGGTTTGCAGCAGACGCGCGGCCTCCAGTGGATGCGGGGTGAGCACGGTGGCAAAACCACGGTCACCGCGCGAAGCTCGTGCTTTGAGCAGGGTTTGAAGCGCTGTGTCATTGGCAATCGCGTTCAGTGCATCCGCATCCAGTACCAAACGCGTGGCAGTAGACAACACCTTGGGCAAAACCGCTTTGACGGCCTGGCCCCCACCGCAGCCGCAGACCACGACCTGTGAGCGCATATCGAGTGCATCCGGGCTGCGAAACATCAGCTCTGGCTGGCTTGTGTCGACACCCAACTGACCATCACCGAGCAATGCCACAAACACCCGGCCAGCACCTGCATGCAGCGCAGCACTGGCCGCCAACAAGGCAGCGCCTGCCATGTGGCTACTGGCTGCAGATTCACCACCCAACACAGCAACATCGCCAAAACTGCCTTTGTGGCTGCTGTGCAGGCGCTGTGGTTGGGCCATGTGGTCTTCACCCAGCAGCATGGCGCCTGCTGGTTCGTTAGCTGCGTCAACTCCCAAGTTGTCAAACCACACCTCACCCGCGCTGTCACGGCCTTCAAAAGTGAATAAACCAGGCTTTAAGATCAATAATGAGAGGGTAAATCTTGCCCCAGACCAATGAATACGGGCACAAGCAGCTCCTGAATGTATAGCGCTTGTTGCCCCAGTATCAGCGTTCAAGCCACTGGGTACATCTACTGCCAGACAGGGCGCAGCGCTTTGAGCCATCACTTGCAGCCACTGCAGCATGCGCTCTGTACCTTCCCGTGCGGGGTCAAGACCGGCGCCTATCCCCAACAGCGCGTCAATGCAAAAATCAAAATTTGTTGGTGGCTGTTCGGCTGGCTTCACACCAGCCGCCGCGGCGCGTTGGCGCGTGGCTTCAGCATCGGCTGGCAAGCCGTTTTTCCCGGCTCCCGTCCATGTCACCACGACTTTTTTACCCCACTGGTGCAGGTGCAGGGCTGCTTCAAAGCCGTCTCCGCCGTTGTTGCCCGGCCCGCAAGCCACCCAAATGCATTGGGCGTGCGG
Organism: Polaromonas sp.; assembly: GCA_044378095.1. GTDB lineage: Bacteria > Pseudomonadota > Gammaproteobacteria > Burkholderiales > Burkholderiaceae_C > Polaromonas. Next base: position 65,787 of record JBILXX010000003.1, on the reverse strand, counting down.
CGAAATGGCCATCGCTAAACGGGCCACTGCCAAGCCCGCGCGCTGCATCAGTGTGTGGGGCGGCAGTGTATGAGCAGCGCGTTGCTCAATGCGGCGTGTTGCAGCGACATCGAACAAAGGCTGGCTGTGTGCAGTGGTGATTTTTTCCATCACCGCCAGCTTATACGAAAGACGAAAGGCCTTTAGGAGTCTGCCGGAATGCGCAACACTTGCCCCGGATAAATCTTGTCCGGGTGGCTCAGCATAGGTTTGTTGGCTTCAAAAATCTGCGGGTATTTGCTGGGTGTGCCGTAGTACTGTTTGCTGATTTTGGACAGATTGTCGCCACTGACCACGATGTGCATTTGTGATTCAGGTTCTGGGGTCGACACAGTCATCATGTCGTTAACTGCGGCAACTGACGCGACATTGCCGCAGCACAGCAGCACTTTTTCTTTGGTTTCCTGGTCGGGCGCGACGCCTGCAACAGTGACTGTGCCAGTCGATGCGTCAAAGCCAATATCCAGCGCCTCGACATTCAAATTCATGCTGCCAATGTAGGTGGCAATCGCGTCACCTGCGGCTTTGCTCAGGGCTTCGATGTTCTCTGGCGTGGGTGCAGCGGCTGCGGCTTCTTGCGCGGCCTTGGCTTGGCCCTTACCGAACAGCTTTTCACCCGCCTCTTTGATAAAACTGAACATACCCATGATGATTCCAATCAAAAATGCCCTGGCAACATGCCGGACTAGCGCGACTTTAACGCCCGGATATGACGATGTAAGCCCTATTTGCAATGCTTTGTGCATTAGTGCCACATCTTGCGGTGCCAGCCTACAGATTCAACCCAGCCGCTCGACGCCAAGGCCTTCCATGTCAATGCTGGCTGCCTTGCCCGCCATCAAATCAGCCAGTGCCCGTGCGCTGCCGCAGCTCAGCGCCCAGCCGCTGGAGCCATGCCCTAAATTGAGCCATAAGCCCGGTATGCCGCTGTCGCCAATCAGGGGTGGGCCATCGGGCAGCATGGGGCGTGCGCCTTTCCAGGCTTGTATGCTGGCGCCCGTGTTGGCGTTTTGCGCTGCACCGGGAAACCAGTCGTGCAAGACTTTGTACAGAGTTTGAATAGACGCGGCCCGGTGCTTGGTCAAGTTGCCGCCTATCTCGGCACTGCCCGCAACCCGGACGCGATTGCCCAAACGGGAGATGGCGACTTTGTAGCGTTCGTCCATCAAAGCGCTGCGCGGTGCATTGAGCGGCTCACGTATGGGCGCGCTGATCGAATAACCATACACCGCAGTCATGGGGATCGCCAAGCCAAGCGGTTTTAAAAGCTCAGCAGACGCCAAGCCCGCGCACATCACCACCCTGTCAAACTGCCGGGGTGTGGTTTCGCCTGCTATTAATACGCTAGCTGATTGCGCAAGATTTAATTGGGCTACAGGGGTATTAAACTGAAAATTCACCCCTAAATCACGTGCAATATCTTTCAAAAGCAGTGCAAACTGGCGGCAATTGGCCACTTCGTCATTCGGCAGGTGAATACCGCCCAAAAATTCGGTGTCAGGGTTGATGGCAGGCTCTAGCTTGCGCACGCCTTCAGCATCGAGTTCGTTGAAGGCAACGCCCGCATCTCGCAAAACCTGCAAGCCGGGTTGCACCATGCGGCTGTCTTTTTCAGTGCGCAAGAGCACCGTGTAGCCATCACTGCGGTCGTACTCCAACTGCAGCTCAGCGCTCAGGTGATGCATGCGCACACGGCTGTAAAACGCAAGTCGCTGCATTCGGGTGCGGTTGGCAAGGTAAGTCTCGAGCTTGCAGGCACGCCACCATTTCCACATCCAGGCCAGGTCGTTGCCTGACAATGGCAAACTGATCTTGACGGCCGCATGACGACTGAGCAGATTGCCCAGCACTTTGCCTGGCATGCCAGGTGCCGCCCATGGCGTAACCGAACCTGGTGCCACCACGCCTGCGTTGGCAAAGCTGGTTTCTTCAGCGGCAGCACCCCGGCGTTCAAATACCGTGATCTCATGGCCATCGACAGCCAGTTCGTAAGCGGTGGTGATGCCGATGATGCCTGCGCCTATGACAGCGACTTTCATAAGGCTGTTTTAAGCTGAAAAGCGTTAAAAGGAGGTTTATGCATTGTCTTTTTTGATCGCTTTTGAGTGCCAGATATGCCTCAAGCCCAAACTGTTCGGGCGTAAGCAGCCATATTTTTTCATAGTAAAGATTTCAGCAGATTTCTACTTGCAAGGCAGTAGCCAGCACAGCATCGTTTTCCAGGGCTGCAGGCCAAAGCTTGCTTTTGAGCCGGCTGCGGTCTTCTGGCAATCCACGTCAAAGAAAACCTTGACTGAAACGCGCTTACCTTCAAGCGGCCCGGTTGTTCCATGTCGCGACTTTGACTGAGCATCACTGGGCCTTTCGACGTAACAACAAACATGGCTTTGCGAAACTGCAAACATGTCAGTCAGGTCAGCGGGTGTAGAACTCATGGATGCAGCGTTTTGGGGTGCTATAATCGACTCGCTTTGCAGGTGACAAATGTGTCATTTTGCAAGGTAAATCGCAAATCAGCCATTCAAGGTGTCGCGAGGAAATCATTCCCGGCGATAAGCGCTGATTTTAGACACAACCTTTGGAGTATTTACTATGTCAACCACCATGCGCGAAATGCTGGAAGCCGGTGTCCACTTTGGTCACCAAACCCGCTTCTGGGACCCAAAAATGGCACCGTACATTTTTGGCCACCGCAACCGTATTCACATCATCAACCTGGAAAAAACGCTGCCGATGTACAACGAGGCGATGAAGTTCGCCCGTCAGTTGTCGGCCAATCGCGGCACCATTTTGATGGTCGGCACCAAGCGCCAGGCGCGCGAAACGCTGGCCATGGAAGCCAAGCGTGCAGGCGTGCCTTTCGTTGACCAGCGCTGGCTGGGCGGCATGTTGACCAATTTCAAAACGGTCAAAACATCCATCAAGCGCCTGAAGGAAATGAAAGCCCAGCAAGAAGCTGGTCTGGACACGATCAGCAAAAAAGAACAGCTCACGTTCAAGCGCGAAATCGAAAAGCTTGAAAAAGACATCGGTGGCATTCAGGACATGGCTGCGCTGCCAGACGCGATTTTCGTGATCGACGTGGGTTTCCACAAAATCGCGATTCTCGAAGCCAAAAAGCTGGGTATCCCTTTGATCGGCGTGGTTGACTCCAACCATTCACCGATTGGCATCGATTACGTGATTCCAGGCAATGATGACTCGTCCAAAGCTGTTGCGCTGTACGCACGCGGCATTGCAGACGCCATCATTGAGGGCCGCGCCAATGCGACACAAGAAGTGGTCAAAATGGTTCAACCTGAGAGTTCCGACGAATTTGTGGAAGTCGCAGCCGCTTAAACCCATTGGCATTGCGCCAGACGCGAAAAAGGGGCTCGCGTAGCCCCTTTTTTACAAGTTAAAAATGTATTGAGAGAGATTTGAAAATGGCAATTACAGCAAGCATGGTAGCCGAGTTGCGCGCCAAAACCGACGCACCCATGATGGAGTGCAAAAAAGCCTTGACCGAGGCTGAAGGCAATTTTGAAAAAGCCGAAGAAATTTTGCGCGTCAAGCTGGGCAACAAGGCTGGCAAGGCCGCGTCGCGGGTGACGGCTGAAGGCGTCATTGCGTACCACATGGAGGGCGGCGTGGGTGCGTTGGTCGAGATCAACTGCGAAACCGACTTTGTGACCAAAAACGACAGCTTTTTGGCCTTCACCAACGCGGTTGCGGTTGGCATTGTTAAAAACAACCCGGCGGATGTGGCTGCGGTTGGTGCCATGGCGCTCAGCATGGACGGCTTCGGCCCTACTGTTGAAGACGTGCGCAAAGGCCTCATCGGCAAAATCGGCGAGAACATGTCGGTGCGTCGCTTCCAGCGCTTTGCAAGCGGCAAACTGGCTTCCTATCTGCACGGCACGCGCATCGGCGTGGTTGTGGAGTTTGATGGCGACGAAGCTGCCGCCAAAGACGTTGCGATGCATGTTGCCGCCATGAAGCCGGTGTCATTGTCTAGCGACCAGGTCCCTGCAGAGCTGGTGGCGCGCGAGCGGTCAGTCGCTGCTGCAAAAGCGGCTGAAGATGCCAATGTGGCTACCGCTGCCGGCAAGCCTGTTCAATCCGCTGAAATCGTTGCCAAGCGCATTGAAGGCGGCGTTCAGAAGTACCTCAAGGAAGTCAGCTTGCACAACCAGACATTCGTCAAAAACGACAAGCAGACGGTTGAGCAGATGCTGAAAGAAAAAGCTACCGCTGTTAAATCGTTCACCCTGTATGTGGTGGGCGAGGGCATTGAGAAAAAAGTCGATGACTTTGCTGCTGAAGTTGCTGCGCAAATTGCAGCTGCCAAGGCGGCTTAAGTACTTTCCTCCAGCCGGAAGGCCGCTAAACTAATCACCAAACCAACTCCAGAAAGCGCCCACATGCCAGCCTACAAGCGAATCTTGTTAAAACTGTCAGGTGAGGCCTTGATGGGTGACGACGCATTCGGTATCAACCGTGCCACTATTGTTCGCATGGTCGAGGAAATCGCTGAAATCACACGTATGGGTGTTGAGGTGGCGGTTGTTATTGGTGGCGGCAACATTTTTCGCGGCGTAGCGGGCGGCTCGGTCGGTATGGATCGCGCCACCGCCGACTACATGGGCATGCTGGCCACCGTGATGAATGCCCTGGCGTTGGGCGACACCATGGACAAAGCCGGTTTAACGGCGCGGGTGATGTCTGCGATTGGGATTGAGCGTGTGGTTGAGCCTTACGTAAGGCCGAAGGCGCTGCAATACCTGGAAGAAGGCAAAGTCGTTATTTTTGCGGCAGGTACCGGCAACCCATTTTTTACCACCGACACGGCTGCGGCTTTACGGGGTGCCGAAATCGGCGCTGAAATCGTGCTCAAAGCCACCAAAGTTGACGGTGTGTATTCAGCTGACCCGAAAAAAGACCCGAACGCAACGCGGTATACCAGCATCACGTTTGATGAAGCCATGGGCAAAAATCTGGAAGTGATGGACGCCACAGCCTTTGCCCTGTGTCGTGACCAGAAGCTGCCGCTCAAGGTGTTTAGCATCTTCAAGCATGGCGCTCTCAAGCGGGTGGTAATGGGCGAAGACGAAGGCACGCTGGTGCATGTCTGATTTTTTTGTTTAACGGTTTTAGATCTGTTTTGCTGTATTTGATATCTGGAGACTTTTAACCATGAGCATCGCTGACATTAAATCGACTGCCGAACAAAAAATGCAGCAGTCGCTTGACTCTTTTAAAAACGGCCTGACCAAGATCCGCACCGGCCGCGCCAACCCGGGTTTGCTTGACACTGTTCAGGTTGATTACTACGGCTCCATGGTGCCAATCAGCCAAGTGGCCAATGTGTCGCTGCTTGATGCCCGCACCATCAGTGTTTCGCCATGGGAAAAAGGTATGGGTGCAAAAATTGAAAAAGCCATCCGCGATTCGGACCTCGGCCTGAACCCTGCCGCCCAAGGCGATTTGATTCGCGTACCGATGCCAGCCATGACCGAAGAGCGCCGCAAGGAACTGACCAAAGTAGTGCGCGGGGAGGGCGAACACGCCAAAGTCGCCATTCGCAACCTGCGCCGTGACGCGAACGACAGCGTCAAGAAAGTGGTTAAAGACAAGCTTGCCTCTGAGGACGACGAGCGCCGGTCGCAAGACGAAGTGCAAAAATTCACGGATCGCTATATTGCTGAGGTTGACAAATTGGTGGTTGCCAAAGAGCAAGACATCATGGCGGTTTGATCCGCTCAACCCCCAGACCTGTCACTTGATTCGAGCTGCATGAAGCCTGTCAACCCTATCGCCGTGCCACATCACGTGGCCATTGTCATGGACGGCAATGGGCGTTGGGCCACCCAACGTTTTTTACCGCGTATTGCTGGCCACAAGCAGGGCGTTGACACTCTGCGCGCTTGCGTTCAGGCCTGTGCTGATCGCGGTATTGCTGTTCTGACAGTGTTTGCATTTTCTTCAGAAAACTGGAACCGACCCGCTGATGAAGTTTCTGGTTTGATGGATTTGCTGGGCATGGCACTAGCCCGTGAAGTTCCTCAACTCCAGAAAAATGGTGTTCGCCTTTATTTTGTCGGTGACCGGCTGCAACTCTCCCCGAAAGTACAGGCGGCACTGGTTCAGGCTGAAGCTGACACGGCTCATAACGCGCGCATGATTTTGAATGTCTGCTTTAACTACGGTGGCCGCTGGGACATCGCCCAGGCGGCGCAAAAACTGGCTACCAAGGGAGAGGCCATCACTGAAGTGTCTTTGGACAGAGCTATGGCGCTGGCGCACGTGCCCGACCCGGATTTGCTGATTCGCACCGGTGGTGAGTTGCGCATCAGCAATTTTTTATTGTGGCAAGCGGCTTATTCAGAGCTGTGTTTTTCAGACAAACTTTGGCCGGATTTTGATGCGGCTGCATTAGACGAAGCCATCGCATTTTTTAATGGCCGTGAACGGCGATTTGGCCAAACATCAGCGCAATTGAAAAACAGTCAAAAATCGCATAGCCTCAATGCGCATGCAGTGAAAGCCGCCTGATGCTCAAGCAGCGGGTTATCACTGCCGTTATCATGCTGGCTATTTTGCTGCCTGCACTTTTTTACAACTCGCCGACACCTTTTTGCGCAATCGCACTGGCTTTGATTGCTGCAGCGGGCTGGGAATGGGGCCGTTTGAATGCTTGCAGCGAGGTGGTGTCCTGGTTGTTGGGTTTGATGCTGGTCCTGCTCTGCGGTTTGACCTGGTCTGCGGGCTTGCTTGTCAAGCCGATGCCCATGCTTTGGATAATTGCGGGCAGCGCATGGGTGCTTGCTGGCAGTTTGCTCTTGCAACGCGGTGTTGCTGGCTGGTCTGGTCTTGCCAAACCGCTGCGGCTGGTGGGCGGTATGGCAGCCCTTTGGTTGGCTTGGTTGGCAGTGGCTCAGGCCAGAGTAATGGGGATTGGTTTTTTGTTGTCTGTTTTGGTACTGGTGTGGGGGGCAGATATTTTTGCCTATGCCGCTGGGCGTACCTTGGGTGGTCGATTCACGACAAACAAACTCGCACCAGCCATCAGCCCCGGCAAGAGCTGGGAGGGGGTTTGGGGTGGCATGGTGGGAGTGGTGTTGCTGGCTCTGGTCTGGGCCTGGCTGGAGCGGTCAGGTGCAACCTCGTACGCTGGCAGCTTGTATTCACGCTTGTGGGCAGAGCACGGTGTGTGGGTCATGCTGTTGGGCGTGATTTTCCTGTCTGCGATGAGCGTGGTAGGTGATCTGGCTGAATCTCTTGTCAAACGGAGTGCTGGCGCGAAGGACTCAAGCGGTCTGCTGCCCGGCCATGGTGGCGTACTGGATCGGGTGGACGCACTGCTCCCCGCTGTGCCGCTTGCCATGATGCTGGTCAGCCTTTGATCGATATGACCTCGGCCAAGCAACGCATCACAATTTTGGGTTCCACCGGGTCGGTGGGTGTCAACACGCTCGACGTGGTGGCGGCACACCCGGAGAAGTTTGAGGTTTTTGCCCTGAGCGCATCAACGCAAACCGAACTGATACTGGTGCAGTGCGCTCGTTTCAAGCCGCGGTATGCCGTGATGGCCAGTGCGCCGCATGCACGCATTTTGGCTGATAAGTTGAAGAGTAACGGGCTAAGTACCGAAGTTATCCGAACGCAAGATGCTCTTGAAATAATAGCGTCGCACGACCAGACGGATGTCGTGATGGCCGCCATCGTGGGCGCGGCTGGGCTGGCGCCCTGCATGGCTGCCGCCAGAGCCGGTAAACGCTTGCTGTTGGCCAACAAAGAGGCTTTGGTGGTTGGCGGTGATGTGTTCATGCAGGCCGTTCAAGCAGGTGATGCCCAGTTGCTGCCGATTGACAGTGAGCATTCAGCCATTTTTCAATCGCTGCCCGAAGACCCGGCAACCTGGGCAGAGCGGGTCGAAAAAATCATTTTGACGGCCTCGGGTGGGCCTTTTCGCACGCGCGCATTGGCTGGCCTGCGAGATGTCACCCCTGAGGAAGCTTGCGCCCACCCTAACTGGGTGATGGGGCGAAAAATCTCGGTCGATTCAGCCACCATGATGAACAAGGCGCTTGAGGTCATTGAAGCCAAATACCTCTTTGGCCTCAAGCCTGCACAAATTGATGTCGTGATTCACCCCCAGAGCGTGGTGCATTCAATGGTGCAATACTTGGACACTTCTGTTGTCGCGCAGTTGGGTACGCCCGATATGCGTGTGCCCATTGCCTATGGGCTGGCTTGGCCGGGCAGAATTGCTTCAGGCGCCAGGTCGCTTGACTTCAGGTCATTGTCAGATTTAACCTTTGAAGCACTTGATCATGAGCGTTTTCCGGGTTTACGCCTGGCTTGGGAGGTGTTGGATGCACCCGCCGGGACAACGGCGATACTGAATGCAGCCAATGAAATTGCGGTTGAATCGTTTCTTGAAAAACGCATTCGTTTTGACCAGATACATGTTGTCAATCGCGCCACTTTGGATGGGCTTTGCGCCCCCCAAATAAAAGGTGTTGGCGACCTGCTGGAACTGGACATGGTGGCTCGCAGTTTTTCAAAGAATATCGTACAGGCTTTGGAGTATTGAGATGCTGACTGTGCTTGCTTTTGTTGTTGCACTTGGCCTTCTGATTGCCATTCACGAGTATGGCCACTACAAAGTAGCTGTCCTGTGCGGCATCAAGGTGCTGAAGTTTTCGATCGGTTTTGGCAAGCCTCTTTACAGTTGGCGGTTAAAGGGAAAGCCTACCGAGTTTTCAATCGGCATGCTGCCACTGGGTGGCTTCGTCAAAATGCTGGACGAACGAGAGTCGCCTGTGGATTTAGCAGAGCGCCATTTGGCATTCAACACACAACCCCTAAAAGTACGTGCTGCGGTAGTGGCCGCTGGCCCAATTGCCAACTTGCTGCTGGCGGTCTTGCTATACAGCGCTTTGAACTGGAGTGGCATGCAAGAGCCCAAGGCGGTTTTGGCAAGTCCAATTGCCGGCTCCGTCGCCGAAAAAGCTGGACTGCGCGGTAACGAATTGGTCAAGGAAGCGGGTTTTGAAGGAGAAACACTGGAGCCAGTGCGATCGTTTGAAGACCTGCGCTGGCGCCTGATGCAAGGCGCGTTGAACGGCCGCAATCTGCGCCTTGTGGTCAGCAGCGACAAGACAAACGATATCAACCCTTCAACTCGTGGTTTGATGCTGGTTTTTGAAGACTTCAATGCAAGCGAAGTTGACGCCCAGTTTTTCCGCGACATTGGCATTGTTGGACCATGGACAACACCTGTGATTGGCGCGGTGGTGGCCGACGGCCCGGCAGCCAGGGCAGGTCTTCAGCCCGGGGATGTTGTGCGGCGTGTTGATCAGATCCAGATCGTCGATGGGCAGCAACTGCGGCAGGTGATTCGGGCCTCAGGTAGCAAAGCGCTCGCCCCCCAGATCTGGCAAATTGATCGTGGCTCAAAAAGTCTGGATTTGCAATTGACACCAAGAATCGTCAGTGAAGGCAAAACAAACGTAGCAAAAATTGACGCATCAGTCGGGGCATCGCCAGAGTTTGTGACAGTGCGCTATGGCATCTTTGAAGGTCTCGAGCAAGGCGTTTCACGAACTTGGGAATCATCAGTTTTAACCCTGAAAATGATGGGCAAGATGCTGATCGGTGAGGCATCGCTTAAAAATTTGAGCGGGCCATTGACGATTGCCGACTATGCAGGCAAGTCAGCCAGCATCGGCTTGGCGGCCTATTTGCTCTTTCTGGCGGCGATAAGCGTGAGCTTGGGAGTGCTCAATTTACTCCCTCTGCCAGTGCTGGACGGTGGCCGCCTGATGTATTATCTTTGGGAAGCTGTCACAGGACGGACTGTGTCTGAAGCCTGGATGGAAGGGCTGCAGAAAGGGGGTGTCGCCATCCTGCTGTGCATGATGTCTGTCGCCCTGTTCAACGATGTCACAAGGCTCTTTGGCTAGTCCCCGTTCATTCCGGTCAACACCGAAAAATTCATGCAAAAAAAATTCACCCGATTCAAACTCCGAGCTGTCTGTGCCGTAGCGGCCAGTTTATTGTTGGCACACAGTGCCTGGGCTGTTGATCCTTTCACGGTTCGTGACATTCGGGTGGAGGGCCTTCAACGCGTAGAGCCAGGAACCATTTTCGCGTCCCTGCCGTTTCGAGTGGGTGAAACGTATAACGACGACAAGGGTGCCAGCGCCATTCGCGCGCTGTTTGGCTTGGGCTTGTTCAAGGATGTGCGCCTAGAGGTCAGCGGCGACGTGCTGGTAGTGATTGTTGAAGAACGCCCCACTGTTGCCGACGTCAACTTTGTCGGTGCCAAGGAATTTGACAAGGAAGTACTGAAAAAAGCGCTTCGTGAAATTGGTCTGGCTGAAGGTCAGCCGTTTGATAAAGCATTGGCCGACAAGGCGGAGCAGGAACTCAAGCGCCAGTACATTAACCGCAGTTTGTATGGTGCAGAAATTCTCATCACCGTAACGCCGATCGAGCGCAACCGCGTCAACCTGTCTTTCAATGTCACCGAAGGTGATACTGCCCGAATCAAGGACATCCGCATCGTTGGCAACAAGGTTTTCAGCGAGTCCAGGCTGAGGGATTTGTTCGACTTGGACACTGGCGGATGGATGAGCTGGTACACCAAAGCTGACCGCTATTCACGCGCCAAGCTCAGTGCGGATATTGAGACCATGCGTTCCTACTATCTGGCGCGTGGCTATCTGGAGTTCAAGGTGGACTCGACTCAGGTGGCAATCTCGCCGAACAAGCAGGATGTAACGATCACCATCAATGTGAGCGAAGGAGAGCGGTTTGTGGTCTCTGGCATCAAGCTGGAAGGCGATTTTTTGAACAAGGAAGACGAATTCAAGTCGCTGGTGACCATCAAGCCAGGCGAGGCCTATAACGCCGATACTGTGGCGGCAACTACAAAAGCTTTTACCGACTACTTTGGGGTGTTTGGTTTTGCCTTTGCCAAAGTGGCAGCCGTGCCAGAAATTGATCGGGCCAACAATCGGGTGGCTTTTGTGTTGCAGGGTGACCCATCGCGTCGCGCCTATGTTCGCCGTATCAATGTGTCGGGAAACAATCGCACCCGAGACGAGGTGATTCGCCGCGAATTCCGGCAATTTGAATCGTCCTGGTACGACGGTGACAAGATTCGCGCCTCGCGTAACCGGGTTGACAGGCTTGGCTTTTTCACCGATGTCACGGTGGACACGCAAGAAGTTACCGGTACGTCTGACCAGGTTGATGTAGCCGTGAATGTGGTTGAAAAACCAACCGGTAATTTGCAGTTGGGCGCGGGCTTTTCCAGTGCTGAAAAGCTGTCGCTTAACTTTGGTATCCGGCAGGAAAACGTCTTCGGTTCTGGCAATTACCTGGGTGTCGAGGTCAATACCAGCAAGGCCAACCGTCAATTTATCCTGAGTACGGTTGATCCATATTTCACCGCCGACGGTATTTCGCGGGCTTTTGATGTGTATCACCGTACCAGCCGTCCACTGGACGGACAGGGTGGCGATTACGGCCTGAATACCACCGGAGGTGCGGTTAGATTCGGTGTGCCATTTTCTGAGCTGGACACGGTTTTCTTTGGTATTGGCTACGAAAGGCTGTCCATCAAGCCTGGCGGCAATCCCTTGCCTCTGACTTACTTGAAATATACCAACCAGTTTGGATTGACCAGCAGTTCTGTACCTATCACTGTGGGTTGGACTCGCGACGGTCGTGACAGCGCACTGGTCCCAACTGAGGGCCGATACCAGCGCGCTTTCAGTGAATGGGGCATCGCTGGTGATGCACGGTTTATACGCGGCAGCTACCAGGCTCAGCAATATATCCCATTGAACAAACAATTTACCGTAGCGCTGAACGGTGAGTTTGGCTGGGGACGCGGTTTGGGCGGCAGGCCTTTCCCGGTGTTTAAAAATTCTTCGTCGGGTGGCTTGGGTTCTGTTCGTGGATTTGCGCAAGGCTCGCTCGGGCCACACGATGGCATTCCGCCAAACGATGTGGCTGTGGGTGGCCCCAAAAAAATCACCCTCAATGGTGAGTTGATCGCACCGTTCCCTGGTACAGGCAATGACCGCACGCTGCGGCTTTTCGGTTTTGTTGACGCAGGTAACGTTTTTGCTGAAAACAGTCCCTACAGGTTCAATGACTTTAGAGCCTCATACGGTTTGGGCTTTAGCTGGATATCGCCAGTTGGCCCGCTGCGTTTTGCATTGGCAAACCCTATACGTAAAAAAGTTGGCGATAGAATAGAACGATTCCAATTCCAGATCGGTACATCTTTCTAATGATGACTATTTCACGCCATATATTTCTGACCACTGTTATCGCGCTGGCCGGCTTTTCAGCCAGTGCTCAGGAGCTCAAGATTGGCATTGTCAATCTGGATCGTATTTTCCGCGAAGCCAACTCTGCCAAGAATGCTCAAACCAAGCTTGAGCAGGAATTCGGCAAACGCGAAAAAGACCTTAACGATGTGGCGGCCCAGTTAAAAACACTGTCAGACAAATTTGAGCGTGAAGCTCCAACGTTGTCTGAAACCCAGCGTGCGACCCGTCAAAAGCAGCTGGTTGATCAAGACCGTGACTTTCAGCGAAAACGCCGCGAGTTTCAGGAGGACCTGAACGCACGGAAAAATGAAGAGTTGCAGCAAGTAATTGAGCGTGCCAACCGCGTGGTTAAAACCTTGGCCGAGACTGAGAAGTACGACCTGATTGTTCAGGAAGCCGTTTACGTTAACCCGAAGCATGACATCACTGACAAAGTGCTCAGATCCTTGAATGCCACTAACGGCAGGTAGTATGCAAGCCGGGGTTGCGTTTTGCAAGCCTGGCCGACTTCCTGGTGCAGCATGACCGTCAAGCTTGCAACGATATTTGATTCCCTGACCAACGACTTTCCGGATGCCAGACTGTTGGGCAGCCCTGAACTTCTAATTGATAGTCTGTCGCCACTGGAAACCGCTGGTTCCAGTGCATTGGCTTTTCTCAGCCATCCCAAATACACACAAAAATTGTCGCAATCCAAAGCGGGCTGTGTCGTCGTCGGACTTGCGGCAGAGCAGGCCGCAGTTAAGCGCGGAAGCTGCATTGTTGTTGATGACCCGTACTTTTACTTTGCGCGTTTGACGCAGTTGTGGAAAAGGTTGCACAGCGCTGATGTGGCTGCGGGAATTCATCCCAGCGCTTTCATTGATCCAACTGCCAGCTTGGCAAGAGGTGTGTTTGTGGGTGCTTTTGCCTGCATAGGGGCTGGTGCAGCGTTGGCTGAGGGCGCTCGAATTGGCGAGCATTGCGTTATCGGACGAAACGCGGTTGTGGGTAAAGACAGCCGCTTGTCTGCCCGGGTGACTTTGGGCGACAGTTGCATAGTTGGCGAGCGTTGTATTGTTCACTCAGGCGTTGTGATTGGCGCAGATGGTTTTGGTTTTGCGCCGCATGATGGATGCTGGGAAAAAATCGAGCAGTTGGGCCATGTGCGTATTGGCAATGATGTCGAGATTGGCGCCAACACTTGTATTGACAGGGGTTCATTGCAAGACACAGTGATTGAAGATGGGGTCAAGCTGGACAACCTGATTCAGATTGGTCACAACGTAAGGATCGGCAGGCATTCAGCGCTGGCTGGTTGTGTGGGTGTGGCAGGCAGTGCCAACATCGGCGAACACTGCACGGTAGGTGGCGGTGCTGTCGTGCTTGGGCATTTGACGCTTGCTGACCATGTTCATATTTCTGCGGCCTCGGTTGTGACGCGCTCGATTATGAAAGCGGGTAACTACACCGGGCTTTTTCCTATCGACGACAATGCTGCGTGGGAAAAAAACGCCGCCACCCTTAAGCAATTGCACGCTTTGCGCGACAGGTTAAAACTGGTTGAAAAAGCAATTGCAATCAACGACATTGAAGAAGAAAAATCATGATGGACATTCACCGAATCCTGAAACAATTACCGCACCGGTATCCGTTTTTATTGGTAGACCGTGTGCTGGAAATTGAAAAGGGCAAGCGCATCAAAGCGCTTAAAAACGTCACCATCAACGAGCCATTTTTTGTGGGTCATTTCCCGCATCGCCCAGTCATGCCGGGTGTGCTGATGCTCGAGGCCATGGCGCAGGCTGCTGCCTTGCTGGCGTTTGACATGCTTGGCCAGGCGCCTGACGATAAAACGGTGTACTACTTTGCAGGCATTGATGCGGCACGTTTCAAGCGACCCGTTGAACCTGGCGACCAGCTCATCATGGATGTGAGCCTTGATCGCATGAAAGCAGGCATTTTCAAGTTCACGGGCACAACCCGAGTTGGCGACGCGATTGCTTGCGAAGCGCAGCTGATGTGTACCATGCGCACGATTGCATAAAAGCCATGGGTATTCATTCAACCGCCATCGTTGACCTGAAGGCCGAGATAGACAGCACAGCCAGCATTGGGCCGTACACCGTCATTGGCCCCAACGTCAGGGTAGGTTCAGGGACCACGATTGGCGCGCATTGCGTGATTGAAGGGCATACCACCATTGGCCGCGACAACCGCATTTTTCAGTTCAACTCACTCGGTGCAATTCCGCAAGACAAAAAGTATGCCGGTGAGCCGTGCGAGCTTGTCATTGGTGACCGCAACACGATTCGCGAGTTTTGCACCTTCAACATTGGCTCACCGGGTGATGTTGGTGTAACCCGCGTGGGCAATGACAACTGGATCATGGCTTACGTGCATCTGGCGCATGACTGTCAGGTGGGTAGCCACACGATTTTTGCCAACAACTCGCAGCTGGCGGGTCATGTGCATGTGGGCGATTGGGTGATTTTGGGTGGTTTCACCGTCGTGCATCAGTTTGTGCGACTGGGCGCGCACAGCATGACGGCGATGTGCTCGCTGTTATTTGCTGACTTGCCGCCATTTGTCATGTCGCAAGGACAGCCTGCCGAGGCGCGCACCATGAATTTTGAAGGCCTGCGCAGGCGCGGCTTTTCAGCCGAGCGAATCGCAGCCGTCAAAGCCATGCACAAAGCTTTGTACCGTGAGGGTGTAACGCTCGGCGCAGCGCAATTGCAAATCGCAGGGTTGGTTGAAAAATACCCTGAATCAGCTCCCGACGTGCGCATGATGCTCTCGTTTTTAGAGCAAACCTCGCCGCAGCGCGGAATTGTTCGGTAAATTTTCATGCAGCCTTTGAATGTGGCTGTCGTTGCTGGCGAGACATCCGGCGATATGTTGGCAGGGCTTTTACTTGACGGGCTAAAAACCCGCTGGCCTGATCTGAAGTCTTTTGGCATTGGCGGGCCGCACATGGCTGAATTGGGCTTCAGTACCTGGTGGCCCAGCGATAAACTCGCAGTTCGAGGCTATGTCGAGGTGTTGCGTCATTACCGTGAAATTGTTGGCATTCGTGATCAACTCAAGACCAGGCTCCTGGCCAGCCCTCCCGATATTTTCATCGGCGTTGACGCGCCAGACTTCAACCTTGACCTGGAGGCTGCATTAAAAGCCAAAGGTATCAAAACCGTGCATTTTGTCAGTCCGTCGATTTGGGCCTGGCGTGCAGACCGGGTTGAAAAGATCCGGCGCAGTGTGGATCATGTGCTGTGTATTTTCCCGTTTGAAGTGGCGCTGCTGGCCAGGCATGGCATTGCAGCCACCTATGTTGGTCACCCGCTGGCCAATGTTATTCCCATGCAGCCAGACCGCGCCAGTGCGCGCGCCAAATTGGGTTTGAACGAGTTGGATACCGTTGTCGCTATCTTGCCCGGTAGCCGAAAATCCGAGATTAAATACCTTGCTGAGCGGTTCTTTCAAGCTGCAGCCCAAATCAATCGTGCACAACCAGCTATTAAATTCATAGTTCCAGCGATTCCAGCTTTAAAGCCTGAGATTGAACGTACAGCCCATCAAGTTGGCGTGCCCAACCTGCAAGTGCTGGAAGGCCAGTCACACACCGCCCTGGCGGCCTGCGATGTGACCCTGATCGCCAGTGGCACGGCAACCCTGGAGGCGGCACTTTTCAAGCGGCCAATGGTGATAGCCTACAACATGAACTGGTTGTCGTGGCGCATCATGCAGCGCAAAAAACTCCAGCCCTGGGTGGGTTTGCCGAATATTTTGTGTGAAGCGTTCGTGGTGCCTGAATTGTTGCAAAACGCGGCTACGCCTCAAGCATTGGCGGATGCCGTTTTGCAATGGGTCGACACCAAAGCGCACGAGCCTGCCAAAATAGATGCTCTTGAACAACGCTTTACCCGCCTGCACGCCGATCTGCAGCGCGACACATCGAAGCTAGCCACTGATGCGATCAAAAAAATTCTTGAAGGCTGAGCAAACCGCGTTGTCCTGGGATACGCCCGGTTTAACAGCTGGCGTGGACGAAGCCGGACGAGGGCCCTTGATGGGGCCTGTCGTTGCAGCGGCCGTGATTCTGGACGAATTAAAGCCCATCAAAGGCCTGGCCGACTCAAAAAAGCTCACCGGCTTGCAGCGTGACAAGCTGTACGACGAGATCCGCGCCAAAGCGCTGTGCTGCTCGATTGCCATGGCCACAGTTGAAGAAATTGACGAGCTCAACATTCTGCAAGCCACGATGTTGGCCATGAAGCGGGCTGTCGAGGGCCTGCGCCTTAAACCGCACAAGGCGCTGGTCGACGGCAATCGGCTGCCTGCGCTCAGCATGCTTGCCGAAGCGATTGTCAAAGGCGACGCGCTCATACCGGCCATTTCGGCAGCCTCAATCTTGGCAAAAGTTACCCGCGACCGATGGTGTGCCGAGTACGATTTGCAGTACCCGCAGTATGGTTTTGCGGGTCATAAAGGCTACGGTACAGTCGCGCATTTGCTGGCGCTGCGCGAGCATGGCGCTTGCCCCCAGCACCGTAAAACCTTTGCGCCCGTGGCGGCAGTTTTGCGATGACAGTTGCTCCTGAGCGCATCACCTCAGCCAGCAACCCGTTGATCAAAGACCTGCGAAAGCTGTCGAATGACAACACGGCCTACCGCAAACAGGCGCGGGTGTGGCTGGAAGGCGATCATCTGTGCCAGGCAGCGCTTTTGCGCGGTTTCAAGCCTGTTTTTGGCCTTTTTTCAGAGTCTTTTTGGCCTCTAGCCCAATTAAAATGGGCGCAAGCAGCTACTAAAAACATAGTGATTCCAGATACTTTGTTTACCGACATCAGCGGCCTGGAGTCATCCGCCAGCATGGGTTTTGTGCTGGATTTGCCGCCCGAACCCAAGTTGAAGCCGCTGGCTGCCAGCGTCATTCTTGACCGGGTGCAAGACGCTGGGAACGTCGGCTCGATTTTGCGCAGTGCCGCAGCGTTTGGTTTTGGTCAGGTCATTTCCTTAAAGGGTACGGCGGCGCTGTGGTCGCCCAAGGTTCTGCGGGCGGGCATGGGAGCGCATTTTGGCTTGCAATTGATGGAAGGCGTGGCTTTCGAAGACCTGAACGTTCTACAAGTGCCCATGCTTGTCACCAGCTCCCACGAAGGTGATGTTTTGGGTCATGGCAAGCTGCCCATGCCTTGCGCCTGGGTGATGGGCCACGAGGGGCAGGGCGTGAGCGAGGTTTTGATGGCCAAAGCCGCCGTTAAAGTGCGCATCGCCCAACCGGGCGGGGAGGAGTCGCTGAATGTGGCGGCCGCCGCCGCGATTTGCCTGCATTTCTCCTCTCTACAAGGCAAATAGGGCGTGGTTCAAAGGCTATAATCAAGGGCTTTTCTAAACACAGCTAGCCCCAAGCGCCAAGAAGCAAAACTCATCACAAAAGCAGCTCTCCTGTCCCGCACAGGGTGACGTCTGGGGCTAGCCGAAATCAATCGGAGGCCTCGTGCTTTTGTCTCTACAGGGATCGTCCCTAACCAACCCCCAAGCCATTTTGGCGCTGGCAGACGGCACAGTCTTTGTTGGCAACTCCATCGGTGCAGCTGGTCACATGGTCGGCGAGGTGGTCTTTAACACAGCCATGTCGGGTTACCAGGAAATCCTGACCGACCCCAGCTACTGCCAGCAACTGGTCACACTGACTTACCCACACATCGGCAACTACGGCATAAATGCTGAAGACGTCGAGTCTGAAAAAGTCTACGCCGCCGGGTTAATCATCAAAGACCTGCCATTGCTGGCTTCCAACTTTCGCATGTCAATGACGCTGTCTGAGTATCTGGTGAAGGAGGGCGCCGTCGCTATTGCCAATATAGATACCCGCCAACTGACGCGTCACTTGCGCAGTAAGGGCGCGCAGAACGGCTGCATCATGGCCTTGCCTGAAGGCGAAGTTGTCTCGCAAGCTGCCATTGACAAAGTCATCGCTCTGGCCAAAGCTGCACCCGACATGGCCGGGCTTGACCTGGCCAGAGTCGTCTCTAGCAAGAGTACTTATCAGTGGACGCAAACCGAGTGGAAATTAGGCTCGGGCTATGGCGAACAAACCGACCCTAAGTTCCACGTTGTGGCGTATGACTTTGGCGTCAAGAAAAACATCCTGCGCATGCTGGCCGAGCGCGGCGCGCGCATCACCGTCGTGCCTGCGCAAACGCCTGCAGCTGACGTTCTCAAACTTAAACCCGACGGCATCTTTTTGTCCAATGGCCCGGGCGACCCACAGCCTTGCGACTACGCGATTGCAGCCGCACGCAAGCTGATTGAAACCGGTATCCCGACCTTCGGTATTTGCCTGGGTCACCAGATCATGGCTTTGGCGGCGGGTGCCAAAACTTTCAAAATGCAGCAAAGCCACCACGGTGCCAATCACCCGGTGAAAGATTTAGACAATGGCCGCGTCAGCATCACCAGCCAAAACCATGGCTTTGCAGTGGACATGACCAGCCTGCCCGCCAACTTGCGTGCCACGCACATCAGCCTGTTTGACGGCACCTTGCAAGGCTTGGCCTGGACGGTCAAACCTGCATTTTGCTTTCAGGGTCACCCCGAGGCTTCGCCTGGGCCACATGATATTTCTTACCTATTCGATCGCTTCACAGCACTGATGGAGCAAAACAAGAATGCCTAAACGTACAGATATAAAAAGCGTCCTGATTATTGGCGCAGGCCCCATCATCATTGGCCAAGCCTGCGAGTTTGACTACTCTGGCGTGCAGGCCTGCAAGGCGCTGCGCGAAGAGGGCTACAAGGTCATTTTGATCAACAGCAACCCGGCTACCATCATGACCGACCCTGCCACGGCGGACGTGACCTACATTGAGCCCATTACCTGGCAAACGGTTGAAAAAATCATTGCCAAAGAAAAGCCCGACGCCATTTTGCCGACCATGGGTGGGCAAACTGCGCTCAATTGCGCGCTGGACTTGTGGCACAACGGCGTGCTTGAAAAATACAAGGTCGAGTTGATTGGTGCCAAGCCAGAAGCGATTGACAAGGCCGAAGACCGCTTGAAGTTCAAAGACGCGATGACCAAAATCGGTTTGGGTTCTGCACGTTCGGGCATTGCGCATTCGCTTGACGAAGCCTGGGCTGTGCAAAAGACCCTCGGCTTTCCCACCGTCATTCGCCCCAGCTTCACGCTGGGGGGTACAGGCGGTGGCATTGCCTACAACTCTGAAGAGTTTGAAGTCATTTGCAAGCGCGGTCTTGAAGCATCCCCGACCAATGAGCTGCTGATTGAAGAGTCGCTGCTGGGCTGGAAAGAGTACGAAATGGAAGTCGTGCGAGACACGGCTGACAACTGCATCATCGTCTGCTCGATTGAAAACCTGGACCCGATGGGTGTCCATACCGGGGACTCCATCACTGTTGCGCCTGCGCAAACCCTGACTGACAAGGAATACCAGATTTTGCGCAATGCATCACTTGCCGTGCTGCGTGAAATTGGTGTCGACACGGGCGGCTCAAACGTGCAGTTTTCTATCAACCCGGTGGATGGGCGCATGGTGGTCATTGAGATGAACCCGCGTGTGTCGCGTTCATCTGCGCTGGCCTCAAAAGCCACTGGTTTCCCGATTGCCAAGGTCGCTGCCAAGCTGGCGGTGGGCTACACGCTGGACGAGCTGCGCAATGAAATCACCGGCGGCGCGACCCCTGCTTCGTTTGAACCGAGCATCGACTACGTGGTCACGAAAATCCCGCGCTTTGCGTTTGAGAAATTCCCGACCGCTGATTCGCGTCTGACCACGCAAATGAAGTCCGTCGGTGAAGTGATGGCCATGGGCCGAACCTTTCAAGAGTCGTTCCAGAAAGCCCTGCGCGGGTTAGAGGTCGGCGTGGACGGCATGAATGAAAAAACCCAGGACCGCGAGGTACTGGAAAAAGAACTGGGTGCACCGGGCCCAGACCGCATCTGGTACGTGGGCGATGCGTTTGCCATGGGCATGAGCGTGGACGAAGTCTTTGCGCTGACCAAAATCGACCCCTGGTTTTTGGTGCAGATTGAGCAGATCGTCAAGATTGAGCTGGAGCTGGAAACCACCTCGCTCGACAAAATCGACGCCACCACGCTGCGCGCGCTCAAGCAAAAGGGCTTTTCAGACCGTCGCCTGGCCAAGCAGCTTAAAACCACTGACACAGCGATTCGGGAGCGGCGCAAGGCGCTGGGTGTCCGACCTGTGTACAAGCGTGTGGATACTTGCGCAGCCGAGTTTGCCACCAACACCGCTTACCTGTATTCCACTTACGAAGCTGAAGGCTCTGAGTGCGAAGCCGAGCCGACAGATAAGAAAAAAATCATGGTACTGGGTGGTGGGCCCAACCGCATTGGTCAGGGCATTGAGTTTGACTACTGCTGCGTCCATGCCGCTCTGGCCATGCGCGAAGATGGTTACGAGACCATCATGGTCAACTGCAACCCAGAAACCGTGTCGACCGACTACGACACGTCTGACCGCCTGTATTTTGAACCGCTGACTCTCGAAGACGTGCTGGAGATTGTCGACAAAGAAAAGCCGTATGGTGTGATCGTGCAATATGGCGGCCAGACGCCGCTCAAGCTCGCGCTTGACCTTGAAGCCAATGGCGTACCCATCATTGGTACCTCACCCGACATGATTGACGCGGCTGAAGACCGTGAACGCTTCTCGGCATTGCTGCGCGAATTGGCTCTGAAGCAGCCACCGAATGCCACTGCCCGTACCGAGCCAGAAGCGCTTGAAAAAGCGGCGACCCTTGGCTACCCGCTGGTGGTGCGCCCCAGCTATGTGCTGGGTGGTCGTGCGATGGAAATCGTGCATGAGCAGCGCGACCTGGAACGCTACATGCGCGAAGCCGTAAAGGTCAGTCACGATTCGCCTGTATTGCTCGACCGTTTTTTAAATGACGCCATCGAGTGCGATGTGGACTGCATTCGCGACGCTACGGGCGCTACCTTTATTGGCGGCGTCATGGAGCACATCGAACAAGCTGGCGTTCACAGCGGCGACTCGGCCTGCTCATTGCCACCGTATTCGCTCAGCGTTGAGACAGTCACTGAGATCAAACGCCAAACTTCCGCCATGGCGGCAGCGCTTAACGTGGTTGGTCTGATGAACGTGCAGTTTGCCATTCAGCACAAAGAAGGCAAAGATGTGATTTACGTGCTTGAAGTGAACCCGCGCGCTTCACGCACCGTGCCGTTTGTCAGCAAAGCCACCGGTATCCAGCTGGCCAAAGTGGCTGCCCGTTGCATGGTCGGGCAGTCATTGGCCTCACAAGGCATCACCAGGGAGGTGACGCCGCCCTATTTCAGCGTCAAGGAAGCCGTGTTCCCGTTTGTCAAATTCCCGGGTGTAGACACGATTCTCGGCCCTGAGATGAAGTCCACTGGCGAGGTTATGGGCGTAGGTAAAACTTTCGGCGAGGCATTTGTCAAGTCGCAACTCGGCGCAGGTACCAAACTGCCGACGTCTGGACGCGTCTTTTTGACCGTCAAAAACAACGACAAACCGCGTGCTGTCGAAGTGGCACGGGCGCTTGCCGCCATGAAGTTTGACATTGTGGCGACCAAAGGCACGGCTGCGGCGATCACCGCAGCAGGCATCGCTTGCGGCACTGTCAACAAGGTCACTGAAGGTCGTCCGCATGTGGTCGACATGATCAAGAACAATGAGATCGCCTTGGTCATCAACACAGTCGAAGAGCGTCGCAACGCTATTGCCGATTCGCGGCAAATTCGTACCTCGTCGCTGTTGGCAAGAGTCACGACCTTCACCACGATTGCCGGTGCCGAGGCTGCTGTTGAGGGCATGAAACATTTGAATAACCTGAGCGTCATTTCAGTTCAAGAGATGCACGCCCAACTTGCCGCATAATTTAGCCGTGGATTCAACGCCGCCCCGGGGCAACCCGTGGCGGTTTCGCTTTTTATATAGACACCAAGAGACACACCATGGCCACCATCCCCATCACCAAAATCGGCGCTGAAAAACTCAAGGTCGAGCTGCACGAGCTCAAAACAATTCATCGTCCTTGGGTGATCAACGCCATATCAGAGGCCCGTGCGCAGGGGGATTTGAGTGAAAACGCCGAGTACGAATCCGCCAAAGACCGCCAGGGTTTTGTGGAAGGGCGGATTCAGGAGATCGAAGGCAAGCTGTCAGTCGCGCAAATCATTGATCCGTCAGAGATGGACGCTGGCGGAAAAGTGGTGTTTGGTTCAACCATTGAGCTGGAAGACGAAGAGTCGGGTAACAAAGTGACTTATCAGATCGTGGGTGAAGACGAGGCCGACATCAAGTTTGGCCGCGTTAATATCAGCTCACCGATTGCGCGGGCCTTGATCGGCAAGGATGAAGGTGATTCGGTGGAGTTTCAAGCACCAGGCGGATTAAAACGCTACGAAATCATCGCTGTCATGTACATATGAACCCCCACGGTCGCTCACTGGGTGTAGCTCCCTGCCCCCCGAGGGGGCCGCTGCGCCTGCGGTCTGGCATAGCCAGTTCCGCGGCCCCTGCTTGAAGGGAAGGCGCGGTGAGATTTCGTTTTGGCTTGATGATCGCCGCCCTCTGGTGGGGCAGTCTGACGGCATTGGGCTTTATTGTCGTTCCCATGCTTTTTATCCACCTGCCCAGCCCGGCAGCAGCGGGGCAGATGGCGGCCAAGCTTTTTACCGCGCAAACCTGGCTTAGCATCGGTTGCGCCATGTTTTTACTCCTGATTTATAACCAAAAAGAGGCTCCAAAACAAGATATACGGGCGCAAGCAGCTATAAAATTTGTAGTGACTGGCCTTTTGCTGGCAGTGCTGGTGGAGTTTGGTTTGTCACCCCGTATTGTTAGCGCACGGGCTGATGGCGGCAATTTAAAGTTGCTGCACGGCCTGGGCAGTGCGATGTATTTTGGCCAATGGTTGTGTGCAGGTTTTTCGCTTTGGCGATTGAGCGCTACACAAAACACTGAATAAGCGCTAGCAGGTCGTACCCTCTCAAACCGGGGCCGCGGAACTGGCTTTGCCAGGCCGCAGGCGCAGCGGCCCCCTCGGGGGGCAGGGCGCTACACGAAGTGAGCAACCGTAGGGGCCATCTCAGCCGCCTCAAGCGTGTTCACCAGCAACATGGTGATCGTCATTGGCCCCACCCCCCCAGGCACAGGCGTGATGTAGCCAGCCACCTTGCTAACGCCGTCAAAATCCACGTCACCGCACAGCTTGCCGTTCTCGTCGCGGTTCATGCCCACGTCAATCACAACTGCACCGGGTTTGACCATATCCGCCGTCAGCACATTGCGCTTGCCTACTGCGGCCACAATCACATCGGCTTGCAGCGTCATGGCTTTCAAATCACCCGTGGCGCTGTGACAGATCGTGACAGTGGCGTTTTTTTGCAGCAGCATCAGCGCCATCGGCTTGCCGACAATGTTGCTGCGGCCAATCACGACGGCGTGTTTTCCGCGCAAGTCGCAGCCAATGCTTTCCAGCATCTTCATGCAGCCGAAGGGCGTGCAGGGCCAAAAACCGGGCTGACCAACCATCAGCGCTCCTGCGCTGGCCACGTGAAAGCCGTCAACGTCTTTGGCAGGGGCAATCGCTTCAATGACTTTTTGCGCATCAATGTGTGCAGGCAGCGGCAGTTGTACCAGAATCCCGTGAATCGCTGGGTCGTTGTTCAACGCTTTCACACGCGCCAGCAAATCAGTTTCGCTGAGCGAAGCCGGATGTTTGTCGAGCACCGAGTACAGCCCGTTGTCTTCACACGCTTTGACCTTGTTGCGCACATACACCTGGCTGGCCGGGTTATCTCCCACCAGAACCACGGCCAGGCCGGGCGTGACACCGCGTGCGCGCAGAGCTGCAGAGCGCTGGGCGACATCGAGTCGCAGCTGCTTGGAAAGGTCATTACCGTCAATGATGTGGGCTGTCATGGCTGATTTTGAGTAATTCGAGGCTTTTTTTGCCAATAAAAAAGCCCGTAATCATCATTTTAACCAATGGATACGGGCGCAAGCAGCTACAAAAAATATAGCAGCTAAAGTCTGGAGTCAAGCTTTAGGTGTGGTCGAACCCAGCGCAATCTTCAACAAATCAGCCACGGTGTTGGCGTTCAGCTTTTCCATGATGTTGGCACGATGCGCCTCTACCGTTTTGATACTGATGCCCAGGTCGTCGGCAATCTGCTTGTTCAAACGGCCCGCCACAATGCGCTCCAGAACCTGCGATTCACGCGATGTCAGTTTGGCCAACAGGGCATCACGGCTGGCGGACTGCTGATGGCCTGCAAAAGCTTCTTTGGCTTGCTCCAGCATGCGCTCCACCAGGTTGACTAATGCCTCTTCCTGAAACGGCTTCTGGATGAAATCCATGGCGCCTTTTTTCATGGTGTTTACCGCCATGGGCACATCACCGTGACCGGTGATGAAGACGATGGGAAGAGGTGATTTGCGCTCGACCAGTTTGTCCTGCAACTCCAGGCCGGTCATGCCGCCCATGCGGATATCCACAATCAGGCAGGCGACCTCGCGGGCATCGTATCGGCTTAAAAAGGTCTCCGCCGAGTCATAGCAGCGAACCCGATAGTCTTTGCCTTCCAGCAGCCACTGCAAGGAGTCGCGCACGCCCTCGTCGTCGTCAACCACATACACCGTGCCTTTTTTGGGAATCAAGCTCATAACCAATTTTCTTTCGTGAACTTCTCAAGTTGGACCTGAGTTTTTTACCGACAAATTGTCTGCTGCAGAATCGGTAGCAAAGGTGATGGTTTCCAGCATCGTTTGCGTCATGGGCGAAACCGGTATCCAGAAGGTGAACCGGCATCCAGCAATCTCCGTCCCATTGTAGAGGTTCTCAGCTTCCAGCCGCCCCTGATGCGACTCCACAATACTGCGGCAAAGTTTCAGGCCAATGCCCATGCCTTCTGCCTTGGTCGAGTAAAAGGCTTCGTACAGACGCCCCATCACTTCGGGTGACAGACCGCGCCCGGAGTCCAGCACTGAAAACTCGACCACTTGCTGGTCTTCTATCGTCTTGGGTACCACCCGCAACTCAACACTGCGCCGGGCGGTTGGCAAATGCGCGTGCTCAATCGATTCAGCCGCATTTTTCATCAGGTTAATCAGCACCTGTTCAATCAAAATCGGGTCTACCATTACCTGCGGCAAACGAGCCGCGATGTAGTGAGACAGGCGCACATGGTGGCGCCGCAGTTCGATTTCGGCCAGCTCCATCGCGTTGCTTACCATCGTGCCCACATCGGCCAGGGTGCGGTTGGGCTCGCTGCGTTTGACGAAGGACCGGATGCGCTGGATGATCTGGCCTGCGCGGTGCGCCTGTTTGGCTGTTTTTTCAAGTGCCAGCAACAAGTCCTGCGTAGAGATTTTGTCGGCCTTGATGCGCGTCACCATGCCGTTGCAGTAGTTGTTGATGGCGGTCAGTGGCTGGTTCAATTCATGCGCCACACTGGACGCCATCTCGCCCATGGTGATCAATCGGCTTGCGGTTTGGGCACGCTCGTTTTGCTGGGCCGCTTGTTCCTCTGCATGGCGACGCGGCGTGATGTCAGTGGCAATCACCATCTGCGCCAGGCGTCCGTCTACCCAGGTCAGGTAGCGCGAGCGCACCTCCAGCCATCTGGAAAGGTTGGGCACATAAATTTCGGCATTTTCAGACTGTGCATCGGTCAGCGTGTCGGTCGGGAAACCCGCCAAGCCATCGACTGCGTCCAACGCATCGTCGGTTGGGGCGGCGGCTGGCACGCCCGCCTGGGCAATCAGGTTCATGTGACCAGACACATCCGCACCAAACCAGGAGCGGTACAGCCTGTTGGCAAAGAGCATTTCTTCACTTCCCAGCGGCGCCACTGAAACCGCAGCATCCAGCCCCTCAAGGACGGTGGTAAAGCGGTTGTAAGACGCCGACAATTCATCACGAATACGGCGCGGCTCCGTGATGTCGGTCATCGATGTCATCCAGCCGGTTTGCTGGCCTTTGGGGTCAATCAGTGGCGAAACGTACATGCGCGCGTCAAAAATTTCGCCATTTTTGCGCTGCACGCGTAATTCAAACCCTCCCACTGGCGTACGCCCTGCCAGCTCTTCCTTTAGCAGCCCCATCGATGTTTCAATCTCATTGGCTGGCCAGTGAGGGAAGGGCGGCATACGCCCTACCAGGTCAGACTCCTGCAAGCCAGTCATCTGGCAGAAGGCCGGGTTGACATAGGTGATGCGGCCGGTCATGTCGAGCGCTCGCATACCGGTCAGCATGGAATTTTCCATCGCCCGGCGAAAGTTGGTTTCCTTGATCAGTGCCTGCTGCGCCTGTACCCTGCGCCGGGTGTGTCGCCAGGTGCCAAGCAGCATCCAGACCGTCAGCGCGCTAAGTGCACTGACCAGCCAGAAAAAACCGCTGCCCACCACGCCCAAAGACGCCCTGTAGCCTTGCGCGCGAATCAACAACCCATTCCCCACGGGTGACACCGGAATCTCATACTCCGAGGCACCATCAGACCAGGGCAACAGCCGTACCGCCGGGCTGCGGGGTGGCGGCAAATTGCCAGCCAGCACATTGTTTTTATCGTCCAGCAACGTCACCGCGTATTTTGCGATGACTTCACTTGGAACCCCAAAGCGCAGCAAACCATCAATCGCGTATTCGCCCATGATGACACCGCCAAATTTGCCCTGGTCATCAAGTGGTACCAAAATTTGCAGCATGTGCGCGTTGGCGTTGCCGCTACTTTGCGGATTGAGTGGGCGTGAATAAACGGGCTGACGCAAATCGCGCGCCAAGTCATAGGTGCCGCCGGTTTCATCCACTTTTAATTGTTCACCG
This sequence comes from Polaromonas sp., assembly GCA_044378095.1. Lineage (GTDB taxonomy): Bacteria > Pseudomonadota > Gammaproteobacteria > Burkholderiales > Burkholderiaceae_C > Polaromonas. Next base: position 38,575 of record JBILXX010000003.1, on the reverse strand, counting down.
GTCGTACGGATTTGATCCCCACTGGCGCTGGCAGATGCATAGCTGACTTTGACGCGGCGCTTGCCATCAATCCAGCTCAAAGCCAGCAGCTCCGGGTATTGGTTGACGAGTGAACCGGCCTGCGCGATAAATTCCTCGGCATCAATCTCGCGTTTCGACATGTCGCGGCCAATACGCATTAACTGTTCCTGGCTTTCCAGCAGACGCAGGCGCAGACGTTGCTGGGCATATTCAACATCCCTTTTCAATGCCTGCTGCTCCCGGTCAATTTCTTCTATCCGCAAATAGCCAAACGCGGCGATCACGGCTGCCAAAAACAGAACCACAGCCAGCAGAGGCCCGAGCATGATGAACCGGTCTTGCCGGGCAGGTGATTGCTTGCGCCACCAGTGACGCCACCAACCCAGCGCTTTGTAATGGGGGGGTGGGGGGGGCAGGGAGGGAGCGTTTTTAGGCATAGGGTGCAAGTTGCAGTTTAAGTGTTTTGCCTCTTTGTATTCGGGTTTACATGGCTTTCATAAGTCTGAATATTTCTTAATGTGAAATCATTAATCATTATTTGAAATATTTTAAAAATGTGAGAAACTAGAAGCTTGAGCCTAAAACAGCGTTTACAAACGTCACCAGGCACAATTTTCAGGCCTGTGACCGGACTCAACCAGGTCGGCCAGCGGGCATACATCAGCAGCATTTAAAAGCAGGAGACAAGACATGGCGGCCAATCCAATTCAGGCAATCGACAAAGACGCGCAAGAAACCCGAGAGTGGATGGACGCGCTGTCCGCCGTGATCGAAAGTGAAGGCCCCGAGCGAGCCCACTTTCTGCTCGAACAACTGCTGGAGCATGCGCGGCAAAAGAGCATCGACATGCCCTTTTCAGCCACCACGGGTTACGTCAACACGATTGAGCCGGAGCAGCAGGAACACGCCCCCGGCAACCTGGAAATTGAAGAACGCCTGCGCGCCTATATGCGCTGGAACGCCATGGCCATGGTGGTCAAAGCGAACCGGTTGCACCCGGCGGATGGAGGCGATTTGGGCGGGCACATTGGTTCATTTGCATCATTGGCCAGCATGTTTGGTGCGGGCTTCAACCATTTCTGGCATGCAGAGTCTGAAAATCATGGCGGCGACTGCCTCTACATTCAGGGCCACGTGTCACCCGGTGTCTATGCCAGGGCTTACCTGGAAGGTCGCTTGAGCGAAGAGCAGTTGCTTAACTTCCGGCAAGAAGTGGATGGCAAGGGCTTGTCGAGTTACCCGCACCCCAAATTGATGCCAGCATTTTGGCAGTTTCCTACCGTGTCAATGGGCTTGGGCCCGCTGATGGCGATTTACCAGGCGCGTTTTTTAAAGTATCTGCACGCTCGCGGCATTGCCAACACCGAGAACCGCAAAGTCTGGGTGTTTTGCGGTGATGGTGAGATGGACGAAGTTGAGTCTCTTGGCGCCATCGGCCTGGCCGCGCGTGAAAAGCTCGACAACCTGATTTTCGTCATCAACTGCAATTTGCAGCGCCTGGATGGCCCAGTGCGCGGCAATGGCAAGATCGTGCAAGAGCTCGAAGGCGAATTCAGAGGCGCGGGCTGGAACGTCATCAAGCTGCTCTGGGGTTCAGGCTGGGACCCGCTGCTGGCGCGCGACAAGGACGGCATCCTGAAAAAAATCATGATGGACACGCTGGACGGCGACTACCAGGCCATGAAGGCCAACGACGGCGCTTATGTTCGAAAGCACTTTTTTGGGCAGCACCCCAAGGCACTCGAGATGGTCGCGCACATGAGCGACGATGAAATTTTTGACCTGCGCCGCGGTGGCCATGACTCAAAAAAGGTTTACGCCGCGTTTGCCTCAGCCGTCAAACACAAAGAGCAGCCCACTGTGCTGCTGATCAAGACCGTCAAGGGTTTTGGCATGGGCAAAATCGGAGAAGGTAAAAATAACGTTCACCAGACCAAAAAGCTGTCGGACGAAGACATCAAAGCCTTCCGCGACCGTTTCAATATCCCCATTCCCGACAGCCAGCTGGCCGACATTCCGTTTTACAAACCGGCTGAGGACACGCCAGAAATGCGTTACCTGCATGAGCGCCGCAAAGCGCTGGGTGGCTACCTGCCGCACCGCCGCACCAAAGCCGATGAAAGCTTTACCGTGCCCGCATTGGATACCTTCAAGTCGGTCATGGAAGCCACGCCAGAAGGTCGCGAGATTTCCACCACGCAGGCTTATGTGCGCTTTTTGACGCAGTTGCTGCGTGACCAGGCTTTGGGCCCGCGCGTGGTGCCGATTCTGGTGGACGAAGCCCGCACCTTTGGCATGGAAGGCCTGTTTCGCCAGATCGGCATTTACAACCCTGATGGCCAGCAGTACACCCCGGTTGATAAAGACCAGGTGATGTACTACAAGGAAGATAAAAAAGGCCAGATCCTGCAAGAGGGCATCAATGAAGCGGGCGGCATGAGCAGCTGGATTGCGGCGGCCACCAGCTACAGCACAAACAACCGCATCATGATTCCGTTTTACGTGTATTACTCGATGTTCGGCTTTCAGCGCATTGGCGACCTGGCCTGGGCTGCGGGTGACATGCAGGCGCGCGGATTCCTCCTGGGCGGCACATCTGGCCGCACCACATTGAACGGTGAAGGCCTGCAACACGAAGACGGTCACAGCCACATCATGGCGGGCACCATTCCAAACTGCATCAGCTATGACCCGACCTTCGCGCATGAAGTTGGTGTGATCTTGCACCACGGCCTCAAACGCATGGTGGAGAAGCAGGACAACGTGTATTTCTACCTCACGCTGCTGAACGAGAACTACGCCATGCCTGGTCTGACGCCCGGCACAGAAGAGCAGATCATCAAGGGCATGTATTTGTGCAAGGAAGGCGCCAAGTTGACACCAAGAGTGCAGCTTTTGGGCTCAGGCACCATCCTTCGCGAATCCATTGCCGCGCAAGAGCTGCTTGAGAAAGACTGGGGCGTTGCCGCCAACGTCTGGAGCTGCCCCAGCTTTAACGAGCTGGCACGCGACGGCCAGGACGCCGAGCGCTGGAGCCTGCTGCACCCGCTGGAAGCGGCGCGCTTGCCCTTTGTTGGCCAGCAGCTTGAAAAGCACACGGGCCCCGTCATCGCGTCGACCGACTACATGAAGGCCTACGCCGAGCAGATTCGCAACTACATCCCCAAAGGCCGTACCTTCAAGGTGCTGGGTACCGACGGTTTTGGCCGAAGCGACTTCAGGAGCAAACTGCGTGAGCACTTTGAAATCAACCGCCATTACATCGTGGTGGCGGCCCTCAAAGCCCTGAGCGAAGAGGGAACCGTGCCGGTTGCCAAGGTGGCCGATGCGATCAAAAAATACGGCATTCAAGTCGACAAAATTAACCCCCTTTACGCCTAATTTATATGCGTAGTTCAGGCGCATAAGGAGACACACACATGGCAACCATAGATATTGCAGTTCCAGACATTGGTGATTTTGATGAAGTCACCGTCATCGAGTTACTTGTCAAACCCGGCGACACCATCGCCGCAGACCAGTCGCTGCTGACGGTCGAATCAGACAAAGCGTCGATGGAAATTCCGTCGAGTGCGGCTGGCGTCGTCAAAGAGATCAAGGTCAAGCTGGGCGACAAGGTCAAGCAGGGTTCAGTCGTTTTGAGCCTTGAAAGTGCTGAAACAGCCTCAAATTTTGCATCAAAAGTGCCTCCAGCCCAAGAAATACGGGCGCAAGCAGCTCCTGAAACTGTAGCGCCTAAAGCTGCACCTGTTGCTGCCCCTGCCGCCGCTGGACCGGTTGAAATTCATGTCCCCGACATTGGCGACTTCAAAGACGTGACAGTGATTGAAGTTCTGGTCAAAGTCGGCGACACCATCAAGGTCGAGCAGTCACTGGTCACTGTCGAGTCTGACAAAGCGTCGATGGAAATTCCGTCATCTGGCGCGGGCGTGCTCAAAGACCTGAAAGTCAAGCTGGGTGACAAGATCAACATTGGTGACTTGCTGGCGGTGCTTGAAGGCGCTGCGGTACCTGGCGCAACTGTTGTCGCAGCTCCAGCCGCGCCTGCACCGCAAAGCATTCGGGCTGAGCCCGTTGAAGCTGCAAAAACCACCTCGGCTAGCCCGGCGCGAACAGAAGCTGCCCCCCACAACCCCAACACAGCCCCTACAGGCTCGCTCCCTCACGCATCACCGTCTGTGCGCAAGTTCGCCAGAGAGCTCGGCGTTCCGCTGGCTGAAATCAAAGGCGCTGGCCCGAAAGGCCGAATCACGCTGGACGATGTGCAGGCGTTTACCAAGTCAGTGATGGCGGGCGCGGTCCAAACGGCGGCTCAGGCCGCCAAGGCACCCGCTGCATCTGGCGGCTCAGGCGTTGGTCTGGACCTGCTGCCCTGGCCCAAAGTCGACTTCACCAAGTTTGGCCCGATTGAGCGCAAGGAGATGGGCCGCATCAAAAAGATCAGCGGTGCCAACCTGCTGCGTAACGCCATCGTGATTCCGGCAGTCACCAACTTTGACGATGCAGATATCACCGATCTCGAAGCCTTCCGCGTTGCGACGAACAAAGAGAACGAAAAGAGTGGCGTCAAAGTCACCATGCTGGCGGTCCTTATCAAAGCCTGCGTGTCAGCACTCAAGAAGTTTCCTGACTTCAATGCCTCGCTCGATGGTGACGCCATCATCTACAAGCAATACTTTCATATTGCTTTTGCTGCCGACACGCCGAACGGCCTGGTTGTGCCAGTTATTCGTGACTGCGACAAAAAAGGCGTGATGCAGATCAGCCAGGAAATGGGCGAGCTGGCCAAAAAGGCTCGCGACGGCAAACTCAGCCCGGCTGAAATGCAGGGCGCGTGCTTCACCATCTCCAGCCTGGGCGGCATTGGCGGGCGCTATTTCACGCCCATCATCAATGCCCCTGAAGTGGCTATTTTGGGTGTCTGCAAGAGCAATATGGAGCCAGTGTGGGACGGCAAGGCATTCCAGCCCCGTCTGATGCTGCCTCTGTCATTAACGTGGGATCACCGCGTGATTGATGGCGCTGCGGCAGCTCGATTCAACGCTTACTTGGGTCAAATACTCAACGACTTTCGTAGAGTCTTGCTGTGACCACCCTGGTCGTCGTTAAAAAAGCGGGTCAAGTCGTCATGGCGGCTGACACGCTGGTCACATTTGGCGATACGGCGTTGCCGCACCGCTATGAAGCCAACAGCAAAATCTTCAAGGTCGATACAGCAGCGGGCATCAGCTACGTGGGCATGGCCGGCACTGTCGCGCACTTCCCCGCGCTGCGCAAAGCCATGGTGTCGCTGCCCAAGGCCGACCTGAAGCTGAGCAGCAAGGACGAGGTGTACGACACGTTTTTAAAGCTGCACCCTTTGCTGAAAGAAACGTTTTTCCTGCAAACCAAGGAAGACGACAACGACCCATATGAGTCGATGCAGTTCACGGTCGTTATCGCCAATGCCAGCGGCATTTACGGGCTGTACAGCTATCGCGAGATTTTTGAGTTCAAGGAATTTTGGGGCATCGGCTCTGGCCGCAGTTTTGCACTGGGCGCGATGCATGCCGTTTGGGGCGCAGCCAAAACCGCCAAAGAAGTGGCCCTGGCCGGCATGCATGCAGGCTGCGAGTTTGACAAAAATTCAGGCGGCCCCATCGATGTTTATTCAGTCAAGTTGAAGGCTTAAATTAAGGTTTGATCATGTTGGAAATAAAAGTACCTGATATTGGTGATTTTGATGAAGTCACGGTGATTGAACTGCTCGTCAAAGTCGGCGACAGCATCAAGGTTGACCAGAGCTTGCTGACGGTTGAAAGCGACAAAGCGTCGATGGAAATCCCGTCGTCTGCTGCGGGCGTCGTCAAAGCCATCGCAGTCAAGCTGGGCGACAAGGTCAAGCAGGGTTCTGTCGTTTTGAGCATTGAAAGCACCGATTCTGGCTCAATTCAGGCACCAAAAGTGCCTCCAGCCCAAGAAATACGTGCGCAGGCAGCTCCTGAAAGTGTAGCGCCTGCTGTTGCAGTTGTACCAGCTGCCAGTGCCTTCGCCGGTACAGCCGACTTGGACTGCGACTTGCTGGTACTGGGCGCAGGCCCTGGCGGCTACAGCGCAGCCTTCCGTGCAGCCGACCTGGGGCTCAAGGTCATTCTGGTGGAGCGATACGCCACGCTGGGCGGCGTCTGCCTGAATGTCGGTTGCATCCCCTCCAAAGCGCTGCTGCATGTGGCGGCGGTGATGGACGAAGTCAGTCACCTGGGCGCGCTGGGCATTGAGTTTGGCCCGCCCAAAGTCAATATCGACATGCTGCGCAGCCACAAAGACAAAGTCATCGGCAAGCTCACAGGCGGCCTGGCAGCCATGGCCAAAATGCGCAAGGTCACCACTGTGCGTGGGTTGGGCCAGTTTGTCGGCAGCCACCATTTGCAGGTTGAAGAAACCAGTGGGCCGCAGGGTCAAGAAAAAACTGGCAAAACACAAACCATCCAGTTCAAGAATTGCATCATCGCCGCAGGCAGCCAAGCCGTGCGCCTGCCGTTTATGCCTAATGACCCACGTGTGGTTGATTCCACTGGCGCATTAGGCTTGAAAGAAGTGCCCAAGCGCATGCTGATTTTGGGTGGCGGCATCATTGGCCTGGAAATGGGCACGGTCTACAGCACGCTGGGGGCGCGCCTGGATGTGGTCGAAATGATGGACGGCCTGATGCAAGGCGCAGACCGTGACCTGGTCAAAATCTGGCAAAAAATGAACGCCCCGCGTTTTGACAACATCATGCTCAAAACCAAAACCGTCGGTGCAAAGGCTACGCCTGCGGGCATTGAAGTAACCTTTGCCGCAGCAGAAGAGGGCGGCAAAGCGCCAGAGCCGCAAACCTACGATTTGGTACTACAAGCGGTAGGCCGTACCCCTAACGGCAAAAAGCTTGCGGCTGAAAAAGCTGGCGTGGCTGTCACGGACCGTGGTTTCATCAACGTCGACATCCAAATGCGCACCAACGTGCCGCACATCTTTGCCATCGGCGACATCGTCGGCCAGCCCATGCTGGCGCACAAGGCCGTGCATGAGGCGCATGTTGCTGCTGAAGTGATAGCAGGCGAGTTGCAAGGCAACAAAGAGCTGGCAGCCGTAGCCTTCAGCGCCCGCGTCATCCCAAGCGTGGCCTACACCGACCCCGAAGTCGCATGGGTAGGCCTGACAGAAGACCAGGCAAAGGCCCAAGGCATCAAGGTCAAGAAGGGCCTGTTCCCCTGGTCAGCATCCGGCCGCGCCATAGCCAACGGACGCGACGAAGGCGTGACCAAGCTGCTGTTTGACGACAGTCCAGAAGCGCATGGCCACGGCAAGATCCTCGGCGGCGGCATGGTTGGCACGCATGCAGGTGACATGATTGGCGAGATTGCGCTGGCGATTGAAATGGGTGCGGACGCAGTCGATATCGGCAAAACGATTCACCCGCACCCAACGTTGGGCGAAAGCATTGGCATGGCCGCCGAGGTGGCGCATGGCAGTTGCACGGACTTGCCGCCTGCGAAGAAATAGAACCGCATCACGTCTTCAACAGAAAACCTGAGCCTTCCCGGCTCGGGTTTTTTGCTTTATGGGTTGGAAATATGCGTAGGCTTGGTGCCGGCATCAAAGGCCAAGCGGTCACAATCGTGGGTACCATAGAGCGAACAGCCAAATTCGTCGATAAAACCAGTCGATCACGCCAGCCGACACGTTAACCGCCAGCCTATGTCCTCATCCCAGTTCACCTACCCCCCGCGCCCTCCCGAGCCGAACCACGTCGTACGTGAAGAACACATCGAATACGGTTTCATCGGCAAGCTTCAAGGTCTCAAATATGAGTACCGCGAAGATATCCGTGACCGTGCCGCGCTAGAGCGCAACTTCCGCGAGAAGTTTGAGGCACTCAACCGCGTCAAGTTGTCCGATGGCGAATTCGCCCGATTGTTGGATGAAATCGTCACCCCGGACGTGTTTACCGCCGCACGCACCCTACGCGGCATCAACGCCTTCACCCGCGAAGACGGCACGCCATTGAACTACACCTTGGTCAACATCAAAGACTGGTGCAAGAACACCTTTGAGGTGGTCAACCAGCTGCGCATCAATACCGACTACAGCCACCACCGGTATGACGTGCTCATCCTCATCAACGGCGTACCGTGTGTGCAGGTGGAGCTAAAAACGCTCACCATCAACCCGCGCCGCGCCATGGAGCAAATCGTTGACTACAAAAACGCCCCTGGCAACGGTTACACCAAGACGCTGCTGAGCTTTTTGCAGCTATTCATCGTTAGCAACCGCACCAACACCTACTACTTCGCCAACAACAACGCACGGCACTTTGCGTTTAATGCGGATGAGCGGTTTTTACCCATCTACCAATTTGCGGAAGAGGCCAACTACAAGATCACCCAGCTTGATGCGTTTGCCGACAAGTTTTTGCCCAAGTGCACACTGGGCGAAACCATCAGCCGCTACATGGTGCTGGTGGCCAGCGAGCAAAAGCTGCTGATGATGCGCCCCTACCAGGTGTATGCGGTCAAGCAAATTGTGGACTGCATCCACCAAAACTGCGGCAACGGCTACATCTGGCACACCACCGGCAGCGGCAAAACGCTCACATCCTTTAAAGCATCCACGCTGCTGAAGGACAACCCCGACATTGAAAAGTGCCTCTTTGTGGTGGACCGCAAAGACCTGGACCGCCAGACCCGCGAAGAGTTCAACCGCTTTCAAGAAGGGTGTGTGGAGGAGAACACTAACACCGCCACGCTGGTGCGCCGCCTGCTGTCCGATAACTATGCCGACAAGGTGATCGTCACCACCATTCAAAAGCTGGGCTTGGCGCTGGACGAAAACAGCAAGCGCAACAAACAACAAAAAAAGGACGGCAAGGCCACCTTCAAAGAGCAGTTAGCACCGCTGGCCGACAAACGCATCGTCTTCATTTTTGACGAATGCCACCGCTCCCAGTTTGGCGACAACCACGACGCCATCAAGAACTTCTTTCCTAAGGCTCAGCTTTTTGGCTTTACCGGTACGCCGATTTTTGAGAAGAACGCCACAGTCAAGCAGTTTGAGGGCGAAGACGGCCAGTTACGCACCACGCAAGACATCTTCCAAAAGCAGCTGCACGCCTACACCATCACCCATGCCATTGAAGACGCCAACGTGCTGCGCTTCCATGTGGACTATTTCAAGCCTGAGGGGAAAAACCCACCCAAGACGGGCGAGCCGCTAGCCAAGCGGGCGATTATTGAAGCCATCCTGGCCAAGCACGACACGGCCACGGCCAGCCGCCGCTTTAATGCCGTGCTGGCCACCGCCAGCATCAACGACGCCATCGAATACGACCGACTGTTTGCCGAACTGCAGCAAGCCAGGCAAGCTGCCGACGCGACGTTTGTGCCGCTCAACATCGCCTGCGTCTTCTCACCACCCGCTGACGGCGATGCCGATGTAAAGCAGATTCAAGAAGACTTGCCGCAGGAAAAGGAAGATAACCAGGTAGACCCCGAAGGCAAAAAGGCGGCCCTCAAAGGCATACTGGCCAGCTACAACAGCCGCTACTCTACCGCCCACACCATCAACGAGTTCGACCTGTACTACCAGGACGTGCAAAAGCGCATCAAAGACCAGCAGTGGCCAGACGCAGACCTGCGCAAAGCTTTCCCGAATGTCCCGCACCACAAGATCGACATCACCATCGTGGTGGACATGCTGCTCACCGGTTTTGACAGCAAGTACCTCAACACCCTTTACGTAGACAAAAACCTCAAGTACCACGGCTTGATACAGGCTTTTTCGCGCACCAACCGCGTGCTCAACGGCACCAAGCCCTACGGCAACATACTGGACTTTCGCCAGCAGCAGGCCAATGTGGACGCCGCCATTGCGCTGTTCTCAGGCGAAAAGTCGGGCGAAGAAGCTCGCAAAATTTGGCTGGTAGACCAAGCCCCAGTCGTCATCCAAAAGCTGGACGCAGCCGTCACCGTGCTAGCCGACTTTATGCAAAGCCAGGGTCTGGCCTACACGCCTGACGCTGTGCACAGCCTCAAGGGCGACGACGCGCGCGCTGCCTTCATCAGAAACTTCAAAGAAGTGCAGCGCCTCAAAACCCAGCTCGATCAATACACAGATTTGACCGAAGACAACGCCACTGCCATAGAACACATCTTGCCTTCAGTAGACCTGCAAGGCTTTCGCGGTGCGTACCTGGAAACCGCGCAGAGCCTAAAACAGCAGCAAGCCCAGCAAGACAAGGGTGGTGATGCGAGAGGCGATGACGCTGCCGATGTGGACCAGCTCGACTTTGAGTTTGTGCTCTTCGCCAGCGCGGTCATCGACTATGACTACATCATGGGCCTCATGTCTCGCTACTCGCAAGGCACCGGCAAACAGAAGATGACCAAGGATGAGCTGATCGGCTTGATCCTGGCCGATGCCAAGTTCATCAACGAGCGCGACGAGATTGCGGCCTACATCAACACCCTGAAGGCCGGCGAGGGCTTGAGCGAGACCGCCATCCGCGAGGGCTATACCCGGTTCAAGAAAGAAAAAGACAGCGCCGAGCTGACCGCCATCGCCACCCGCAACCAATTGGCACCAGCCGCCCTGCAAGCCTTTGTGGACGGCATCTTGCAGCGCATGATTTTTGATGGCGAGGCCTTGAGCGACCTGATGGCCCCGCTGGACTTGGGCTGGAAGGCTAGAGCCCAGGCAGAAACGGCGCTGATGAAAGAGCTGGTGCCGTTGCTAACCAAGCGTGCGCAGGGGCGTGACATTTCGGGGCTGAGTGCGTATGAGCAATAAGCCTGTACCGGTCTATCAACAAGACTTTGCCGAGGTTCTGGCGCATATCCAGCAAACGCGGCAGCGCGTCTTTGCTAATGCCAACACCACCCTCATGACCCTGTATTGGCACGTCGGCGGCATCATCAGCCAGCGGGTCGAGCAAGCTGGCTGGGGTAAAGGTGTCGTGGCAGAGCTGGCGCGCTACATCGCCCAGGCTGACCCTAGCCTCAAAGGCTTCAGCGACAAAAACCTCTGGCGCATGAAGCAGTTTTATGAGACCTACGACGATGATGAAAAACTCGCACCACTGGCGCGAGAATTACCCTGGACGCACAACGTCATCATTTTTTCGCGCTGCAAAACCCCGCAAGAGCGCGAGTTCTACCTGCGCCAAACCATTGCCGAAAAACTCGGCAAGCGAGAGCTGGAGCGGCAAATTGATGCCGCAAGCTTTGAGCGCAGCACCCAAACCGCAAAACTCTCACCAGTGGCGAGAGCTTTGCATCCCGCCATAGGTGGCGTGTTCAAAGACCACTACATACTGGAATTTCTGGGGCTGCCCGAGCCGCACAGCGAGAACGACCTGCAACGCGCCCTGGTGCAGCACATGAAAGCATTTGTGCTGGAGCTGGGCAAAGACTTCTTGTTTGTGAGCGAGCAGCACCGCCTGCAAGTGGGCAACCAAGACTTCTACATCGACCTGCTTTTTTACCACCGAGGCCTGTCGGCACTGGTGGCCTTTGAGCTGAAAGTGGGCCAGTTCAAACCCGAACACATGGGCCAACTCAATTTTTATTTGGAGGCGCTGGACCGCGACGTCAAGAAGCCGCACGAAAACCCCAGCATTGGCGTGCTGCTTTGCCGTGACAAAGATGACGAAGTGGTGGAATACGCCCTCTCGCGCAACCTGTCGCCCGCACTGGTGGCGCAATACCAGTTGCAATTGCCTGATAAAAAATTGATCGCCGCCAGACTGCATGAGCTGCTGGCGCAGCACGAAGGGGTGGGCGATGAGTGAGGGGAAGGCATTGGTGCCCAAGCTGCGGTTTCCGGAGTTTCGAGAGGAGGGGGGGTGGGCATCAGAGCCGATGGGCGAAGTCTATTCGTTCAAAGGCAACAACTCACTTTCACGCGACAAGCTGAACTACGTGGCCGGTTCGGTGAAGAACATCCATTACGGCGACATTCACACCAAGTTCTCGACCCACTTCGACATCACGAAGGAGCTTGTTCCATTCGTCAATGAATCCGAAAAAAGCGTTGTTCGTGATGTGAACCTGTGCGCTGAGGGCGACATGATTTTTGCGGATGCTTCGGAGGATATGGCGGACATAGGCAAGAGCATCGAGCTTGTCAACCTGAATGGAGAGCGTATCGCTTCAGGACTGCACACGATTCTTGCCCGCCAAACCGGGGATCGAATCGCTTTGGGCTTTGGCGGTCACCTCTTCAAATCTGGATGGATCCGCACCCAGATTCAGAAGGAGGCGCAGGGAGCGAAAGTTCTGGGTATTTCTGCCAGTCGGATGCGGAACCTTCGTTTGCCTCTGCCGCTCACTAAACCCGAACAACAAAAAATCGCCGATTGCCTGAGTTCCTTGGACGAACTGATCGCGGCGCAAGCCCGCAAAGTGGACGCCCTCAAGACCCATAAAAAAGGACTGATGCAGAAGCTTTTCCCCCGCGAAGGCGAAACCCTACCTCGCCTGAGGTTTCCTGAGTTTCAAAAAGGGGTGGGGTGGAAAATGAAAAAGATCAACAAAATGCTTGTTGATACACCTCGCCCAGTTGACATGAACGACGAAACACAATATTCGCTTGTGACCGTTAAGCGTCGTTATGGAGGGGTTGTCTCGCGGGAGGTGCTCAACGGCAGAAACATAAAGGTGAAGTCCCAATTCTTAGTTGAAGCCGATGACTTTCTCATATCGAAACGACAGGTTGTTCACAACGCATGCGGTCTAGTTCCAGTTAATTTGAAGGGGTGTATCGTGTCTAATGAGTATTCCGTTTTGACGGCAAGAGAAGGCTGCGATGTACGGTTTTTCAACTATTTCGCACAGCAGCCAAGTGTCAGCGAATCCTTCTTACAGGCCAGTGTCGGTATCGTTATAGAGAAAATGCTTTTCAAGCTTGATAGCTGGTTCAAACGAGAGTTCCTTTTTCCCATACACGAAGAACAACAACGCATCGCCGACTGCCTACTTAACCTCGACACCCTCATCACCGTCGCCACCCAAGAACTCGAAGCCCTCAGGGCTCACAAGAAAGGACTGATGCAGCAGCTTTTCCCCTCTGCTGAGCTGTCAGCATGACTATCAACCATAGAGATAAAACTGCCATGAATGCCATGACTACTCCAATGAATAAACAGTTTCCCAAAGGTGCTGAATGGGTTCGTGCGGACTTTCACTTGCACACCAAGGCAGACAAAGAGTTTCAATATGGCGGGGTTGAAGATTATTACAACAGCGTTTATGTGGATGCGCTAAATCAGGCTGGTATCTGTTTGGGTGTCATCACGAACCACAACAAGTTTGATTGCGATGAATTCAAAGCGCTTCGCACCACAGCCCGCAAGCAGCATATTGGCCTGTTACCCGGCGTAGAGCTTGCCGTGATCGACGGGCGAGCCGGTGTGCATGTTTTGATTGTCTTTGGCGATGACTGGTTGGATTCAGGAAAAGATTACATCAATCCATTTATCTCAAGCATGTTTCCGGGGAAAACAAAAGACGAGTATGAGCATGAGAATGGATGTAGTGAAAAAACGCTGTTACAAATGGTTGAGACGCTCGATGGCATGTCGCGCGACTACTTCCTGATTTTTGCCCACGTGGAAGAGCCCAAAGGGCTTTGGCGAGAGCTGGGCATGGGCAAGTTGGCGACATGGCAAGAAAAACGATACGACGCAGTGCGCAGCCGCACACTTGGGTTTCAGAAGGTTCGCTCCTACAACAAAACCGACGAAGCCGATAAGCCTTGCCGCACGAAAGTAAAGAACGCACTGGGCAATTGGTACACCGCTGAAGTTGAAGGCAGTGACCCAAAGAAGATCGAAGAAATTGGACGAGGTAAAACGAGCCATCTCAAACTGGGGGCCTTGTCGTTTGAGGCAGTCAAGTTCGCTTTGTTCGATCACGCCCACCGCGTCCGCCCCGTACTCCCCGAGCCTCGGCAAGCAGTGCAGTTGCGCCAGGTGCGTTTCAACGGTGGGGCTTTGGATGGTCTGGCTGTGCCATTTTCCCCATCCCTGAATTGCCTGATTGGCCCGCGCGGCAATGGCAAGTCTGCGGTAATTGAATGCCTGCGCCATGCTTTGGGTTACTCGACGGTCTCGGACGAATCATACAAGTCTGGGTTGGTGGAGCGGATGCTCTCGCCCGCTGGCAAAGTCATTGTGGATGCCGTGGATGCGTTTGGCCGCGAAATTCGGCTGGAACGCGAACGCACGGGGCAGCCTTCGGTGTATCTGGATGGGGTGTATCGAGAAAATGTATCTCCCAAGGCGATCCTCAAAGACATTCTTTACTTCGGGCAAAAGGATCTTTCGGCACGCTCGGAGTCGTTCGACGAAAGTTTCTTGGATCAATTGCTGGCAGACCGCATCGACCCCAAGCGGCAGGAAGAAGCCGCGCTTATCGAAGGCGTGCGCCAAGCCGCTCGGCAACTCAAAGACACGCTGGAAGCCACCGAGCAAATGGCGGCACTGCAAAAAGAAAAGAACGAACTGGATGTGCAGCTTCAAGTTTTCACAGACAAAGGCGTCGACAAGAAGCTGGCCGACATGACCCTGTTTGACGGGGATCGGTTAGCCATACTTTCTTGGCAAACGGCACTGAAAGAGTTGGGAACTAACCTCAAAGATTCTGCGGATTGGGGTGAGGCCGATGGGGCATACCCCACCTTAAAGTCTGGGCGGAGCAAACTGGCTGAAGCTGATCTTGCAGCAGCCAAGGCCAAGTCCGATGAAGCCAAGGCGACTGCTCAGTCAGCGCTGCAAACCTTGCGCGTGGCGTTCGTATCAGTGGGAGACGCATTGCAGAAATTGACACCTGTCCAAGATGAGTTGAAGCAGGAGGTGGCAGAACTGCAAAAGACACTGAACGAACCCCAGCTTGATCTGGAGTTATTCCGTAAGAAAAAGGCTCGACTCGAACAGTTGACAAAGCTGTTGGCTGCAGGCTCTCAACGCGCAAAAACCGAGCAAACAGCTCGCGATTTGTTGGGGGCTGCAGTCAATAAACTCCACGACTTCTGGCGCGAAAGATTCACGGAGCGCGAAGCCGAGGTGCGCCGCCTTGAATCAGAGCTCCCTCAAGACATTCGCCTTCAGACAGCCTTCAAGGGCAAACGCCGGGCGTTTGGCGAGTTTTTACGCTCTAAGTTTAGGGGAAGCGGGTTGCAAGCAACATCCTACGAGGCGATGGAAGAAGCGTTTGTGGATGGCCGAGAGTTGTACCAATCGCGCACCCTTCTAGAGGTGGAGGCATCTTTAAGCGAAAACGCTGCAGTGAAGGTTCGAGGCGTTTTGCTAGAGCATTTGGCGGATTTTCTGATCTTCAGAACTCCGGATGAAACCACCATTCTTTTTGATAAAAAGCCGCTGGGTGCGTATTCACTGGGGCAACGGGCCACAGTGATTCTGCACATCCTCATGCATTTGCAACGGCATCCGGTCATTCTGATTGACCAACCCGAGGATGATTTGGACAACGAAACGCTTTACAGCCACTTCATACGCCAACTGTTGGATAGAAAAGAGTTGACCCAGTTTGTGTTTGCCACCCACAACCCCAATATTCCCGTGCTGGGTGATGCGGAACAAGCGATTGTCTGCCGCAAGGATGGGGAAACCTTCTCGTTTGACCACGGCAGTATTGACGACAAGAACATTCAGCAACGCATCGTCACGGTGATGGAAGGCGGCAAAGATGCGTTTCAACGCAGAAAGGAGATTTACCAGCTATGGAAGAGTTCGAACTAAGAAGCCAGATACTTCTGGGAGAAGACAGCACGCGGCAATTCAAACGTGAGCCGTCAGCCGATGCCAAGATGGCTGGCGAAATCGTCGCCTTCGCCAACAGCGGTGGGGGAAAGATATTCATCGGTGTTGAAAAAGATGGCTCTATCCTCGGGCTTTCAGGCGAGGAGGCAGAAAAGGTCGGCGAAGACATGGCGAAGGTGGCTTGGGACAGTGTTCGTCCACCCTTCTCCATCCTCTCCAAGTCGATCGCGACCAGTGATGGCATCGTGGCGGTCATCGAAATCTCCGACGGCGCATCCAAACCTTATTGCGATAAGGCTGGTGTTTATTGGGTGAAAAATGGACCTGATAAACGCCGAGTTCAAAGTCCCGAAGAGCTAGCACGGTTATTTCAATCGGGAGAAAAGCTCTACGCAGAAAGCCAAGTGGTTTCAGCCTCGACACTGGAGGATCTAGACCATGAAGCTTTTGCGCGGTTCTATGAAACAAAATATTCTGAGGTGCCACCGAGCCGAAGCAATGACCGTGAGGCCTACCAACGAACTTTAGAAAATTTGGAGCTGGCTGATTCAGGCCGAGCGACAGTTGCAGGGTTGCTGTTGTTTGGCAAACGCCTTTCGGTTTTATTGCCAGAAATGAAGGTCGATGCCATTTGGTTCAAAGGCAAGGAACGATCTGCCTCTGTGTGGCACGATCAGCGAAGAATTGAAGGAACACTCGCTGAACAATACGATGAGGCCATGGGGTTTTTAAAGCGGTGGAATTCCCGCATCCAAGGTGAAGGGTCGTTTAATCAGCGCGGCACCACAGAAATACCTTCAACTGTTTTTGAAGAACTTCTGGTGAATGCATTGATTCATCGAGATTACTTCATAAAAGATTCAATCAAGATTTTCATTTTTGATGACCGGATCGAGATTCGCAGTCCCGGAAAACTACCGAATAGCCTTACCGTTGATCAGATTCGAAAGGGCATTCGGCGCAGTCGCAACGTTTTGTTGGCATCGTTTGCCCCGGACCTTCTCAATTTTCGGGGGGTTGGCAGCGGTATTGTTCGAGCTCTGAAAGAGTGGCCCGCAATCACATGGCTTAACAACACAGAAAGCGAAGAAGTCGTAGTCACTATTGGCCTGGTTGCCCAAGCTTCTACTCCGGCATGAATGGTTTGATTCTTTACACCACCGAGGACGGCAAGAGCCAGATTCAACTGCGGGCTGATTTAGGCACTGTGTGGCTCACCCAGCTTGAGATGGCAGAGCTTTTCCAGACCAGCAAGCAGAACATCGCCAAGCACCTCAAAGCCATCTTCGTTGAGCAGGAGTTGGTCCAAGATTCAGTTGTCAACCAACGGTTGACAACTGCCGCGGATGGCAAGAACTACCAGGTAGCGCACTACAACCTCGACGCCATCCTGGCCGTAGGCTACCGCGTGCGCTCCCCGCGCGGGGTGCAGTTCCGCCGCTGGGCGTCCACGGTGCTGAAGGAATACCTGGTCAAGGGCTTTGTGATGGACGACGAGCGGCTGAAGAACCCGGACGGCCGCCCGGACTACTTTGACGAGATGCTGGCGCGCATCCGGGACATACGTGCCTCGGAGAAGCGCTTCTACCAAAAGGTGCGCGACCTGTTTGCGCTCTCTAGCGACTACGACAAGTCGGATGAAACGACACAGACGTTTTTTGCCACGGTGCAAAACCTTTTGCTGTATGCGGTGACGCAGAAGACGGCGGCAGAGCTGATCGTCAGCCGCGCCAACCCTGCCGACCCGTACTTCGGCCTGCTGACCTGGAAGGGCGCCCAGGTGCGCAAGCAGGACATTGTGGTGGCCAAGAACTACCTGACCGAGGACGAGGTCGACTCCCTAAACCGGCTGGTCGTCATCTTCCTGGAAACGGCAGAGCTGCGCGCCAAGCGGCAGACTATCACCAGCATGAATTTTTGGCGCGAAAACGTGGGGCAGATCGTCGTGTCCAACGGCTTTCCGCTGTTGAGCGGGGCAGGCTCAGTCAGCCACGCCCGCATGGAACAAAAGCTGGAGCCGCTGTATCTGGACTTTGACCAACGCCGCAAGACCGAAGAAGCCCGCACAGCGGATGCGCAGGATCAGGCTGATTTAAAGGCATTGGAAAACACGATAAAAAATCGACCAAAGACATGACCGACGAGATGGAAATCATTCACTCCCCGCTGGCGCAAACCTACAGCGCAGGGGGGCACACGCTGCGCATCGATATTTACCGCAGTGCAGATAGCCTATGGACTTTGGAGGTGGTGGACGAGCAGGGCACATCCACCGTGTGGGACGACTCGTTTGAAACCGACAAGGCGGCGCTGGAAGCAGCATTTTTGGCTATCGAGACCGAGGGTGTTGCCAGTTTTTTCACCGATGCCGACAAGTCAATGCAAGAAGTACCGACCAACGGAAATGAGCTGTTCGAGCCACTAACGGAGGATGAGTTGGAAGAGCTGGAGCAGTTTTTGCTGTATGAGCTGGACACCGAAGAGGGCATGACGCTGGACATCTTGGATGGTTTTCTGCACGCCATCGTCATCGGGCCGGTTTTCATACACCCGCACGAATGGCTGCCCAAGGTGTGGGGTACTGAGGGTGATGAGACGCCGCCCATGCCGAGTGTGGAGGCGTTCAATCGCGTTTTGCAATTGGTCATGCGGCACTACAACGGCATCGTGTCGGGCTTTGCCATGCAACCGCCAGAGTTTTTGCCAGTGTGGTGCACCCGCACTTTTGAGGATCAAGAGTTTGATGATGCAGAGGGCTGGGCTTATGGCTTTTGCGAAGGGGTGAAGCTCAGCCAACCTACATGGCAGGCCTTGCTGGATGACCCCGAGGGTGAGCGCTGGTATCGCCCGATTGGCTTGCTGGGCGGGGATGACTATTCAGCAGACCAAGATGACCTGACCGCGACTCCTGCGCAGCGCCATGCGCTGGCGGAAGAGATTGGCAAAAATTTGCCCTACATCCATGCTTTTTGGCTGCCGATGCGTGAGGCTATCAACGAGCGCCAACGGGCGCAGCGCATGAGCCACAAAGTCGGCCGCAACGAGCCTTGCCCCTGCGGCAGTGGTAAAAAATTTAAGAAGTGCTGCGGCGCGCCGTCGCAGCTGCACTGACCCGCGTCACCTACTCGCTTCACATACCCACATCAAAATGACTGAACAAAACCAAAAACAACTGGGCAACACCCTCTGGGCGATTGCCGACCAACTGCGCGGGGCGATGGATGCGGATGACTTCCGCGATTACATGCTTTCCTTCCTGTTCTTGCGCTATCTATCTGACAACTACGAGACAGCTGCCAAGAAGGAGCTGGGCAGCGACTACCCCCAGGTGGAAAAGAAGGACGACAGCAGTGCGCGCCCCGTGCCGCTGGCGCTGTGGTACGCCAATAACCCGGCGGACGTGACGGCGTTTGAAAAGCAAATGCGCCGCAAGGTGCACTACGTGGTGCAGCCGCTGCACTTGTGGAGCAGCATTGCCAACATGGCCCGCACCCAAAGTGATGAGCTGCTCAACACGCTGCAAGCGGGGTTCAAGTACATCGAGACCGAGTCTTTTGAGAGCACGTTTGGTGGCTTGTTTTCTGAAATTGACTTGGGCTCGTCCAAGCTGGGCAAGGGCTACACAGAGCGCAACGCCAAGCTGTGCGTCATCATCAAAAAAATTGCCGATGGGTTGGCAGATTTTTCTGACAAGTTAGACACCCTGGGTGATGCCTATGAATACCTGATTGGCCAGTTTGCCGCAGGCTCAGGTAAAAAGGCAGGCGAGTTTTATACGCCGCAGCAAATCTCGGACATCCTGTCCACCATCGTGACCCTAGACAGCCAAGAACCCAAGACGGGCGTGAAGCAACGGCTTGAAAACGTGATGGACTTTGCGTGCGGGTCGGGTTCGCTGCTGCTGAACGTCCGCAAAAAGACCAAAGAAGCTGGCGGCACCATCGGCAGAATTTACGGGCAAGAAAAAAACATCACCACCTACAACCTGGCGCGCATGAACATGCTGCTGCACGGGGTGAAGGACACCGAGTTTGAAATCTTCCACGGCGACACGCTGACGAATGACTGGGACATATTGCGTGAGCTAAACCCAGCCAAGAAACCCGCGTTCGACGCAATAGTGGCCAACCCGCCGTTCAGCTACCGCTGGGAGCCGACGGAGGCCATGGGGGACGACGTGCGCTTCAAAAACCACGGTTTGGCTCCAAAGTCAGCCGCGGACTTTGCCTTTTTGCTGCATGGCTTTCATTTCTTAAAGGACCAGGGGGTGATGGCCATCATCCTGCCCCACGGCGTGCTGTTCCGTGGCGGGGCGGAGGAGCGCATTCGCACCAAGCTGCTGAAAGATGGGCACATTGACACGGTAATTGGCCTGCCGTCCAACTTGTTTTACTCAACCGGTATTCCGGTGTGCATATTGGTGCTGAAGAAGTGCAAGAAGCCGGACGATGTGCTGTTCATTAACGCGGCGGAGCATTTCGTCAAAGGCAAGCGCCAAAACCAGCTGACAGACGCCCACATTGCCAAAATCATCGAGACCTACCAATTCCGCAAAGAGGCGCCGCGCTACTCACGGCGGGTGGAAATGGCCGAGATTGAGAAGAATGATTTCAACCTGAACATCTCGCGCTACATCAGTACGGCCGTGGGTGAGGCAGAGATTGACCTGGACACGACGCACGGCGAATTGGTGGAGATTGAAAAGGCAATTGCAGCTGCCAAGCAGAAACACAATTCCTTCTTGAGAGAGCTTCAGTTAAGTCAGTTGCCATAACCAATATGGCGGTTTGCAGCACGTCTAAAGCCATTTCAGTGAGCAAGTTTTTGTTGACGACATGATTGGCCATATTTATTTAGCCAATACCCTGGCAGCCTCAAACTCCTCATAACCCGGATCCCGCGTGGATTCAGGGGGAATCCCTACGGCAAGTCATGTTCGATTGCGGCATGATGACGCCTTCTTATCGACGACCACTGGAGAATGCTTAATGCTAGGTTTAATGCAAAGTCAGCCGCTGCTGATTTCAGGTTTGATTGAATTTGCCGAGCGCCACCACGGCGATGCTGAAATTGTCTCGCGCAGGGTAGAAGGCGACATTCACCGGTACACGTACAAGGACTCGGCCCAGCGCGCAAGGCAAGTTGCCAATGCACTGGACAGCCTTAGACTTGGGTTTGGCAGTCGCGTTGCCACGCTGGCGTGGAACGGCTACCGTCACTTTGAAATGTATTACGGTGTCAGCGGCTCAGGCAGGGTGCTTCACACCATCAACCCGCGCTTGCATCCAGATCAGATCGCCTGGATTGCCAACCACGCTGAAGACCAGATTTTGTGTTTTGATTTGAGCTTTTTACCGCTGGTGCAATCCGTGCATGCGCGCTGCCCGACCATTAAGCATTACATCGCCCTGTGCGACGAATCTGCGCTACCCAAAGACTCAGGCATACCAAATCTCATCAGCTATGAAAGCTGGATTGGAGCTCAGTCCACCGCTTACCAGTGGCCAAGTTTTGATGAAAACACCGCATCAAGCATGTGCTACACCAGCGGCACCACGGGTAACCCCAAGGCCGCGCTGTACAGCCACCGCTCAAGCACGCTGCATGCCTATGCGGCGGCACTGCCCGACGTGATGGGACTGTCGGCACGCGATGCGGTGTTGCCTGTTGTGCCGATGTTTCACGTCAATGCCTGGGGCATTCCGTATTCAGCTGCCTTGACGGGTGCCAAGCTGGTCTTCCCTGGCCCGGCGATGGACGGTAAATCTATTTATGAATTACTTGAGGCTGAAAAAGTCACTTATGCAGCAGGCGTGCCAACGGTTTGGCAGATGCTGTTGGGGCACTTGGACGCGAACGGTTTGAGGTTCTCTAGCCTGAAGCGGACCGTGATCGGCGGCTCAGCCTGCCCGCCAGCCATGATCAAGGCTTTCAACGATGACTATGGCGTGGAAGTGCTGCACGCCTGGGGTATGACCGAGATGAGTCCGTTGGGAACGCTGTGCACGCTTAAAAACAAGCATGACGCTTTGAGCACCGACGAAAAAATGAAGATTCGCTTGAAGCAGGGGCGGGCCATTTATGGCGTCGACATGAAAATTGTGGATGAAGCTGGCAAAGAACTGCCGTGGGATGGCAAGACCTACGGCGACCTGCTGGTGAAGGGCCCGTGGGTGGTACGTGAATATTACAAAGGCGAGGGCGGTGATCCTTTGGTGGATGGCTGGTTTCCCACTGGCGACGTTGGCACGATTGATGCCGATGGCTACCTGCAAATCACTGACCGCAGCAAGGACGTCATCAAGTCCGGCGGCGAATGGATTTCATCGATTGACATAGAAAACATTGCCGTAGCGCACCCGGCTGTGGCCATGGCCGCGTGCATTGGCGTGGCACACCCCAAGTGGGATGAGCGCCCGATTGTGGCTGTGGTTAAAAAACCGGGTATGAACGTGACTGCATCCGAGTTGATCAAGTTCTACGAAGGCAAGACTGCGAAGTGGCAAATTCCTGATGACGTGGTCTTTGTCGATGCCATTCCCCTGGGCGCAACGGGCAAGATGCAAAAGATGAAGTTGCGCGAGCAGCTCAAGGATTACAAACTGCCACATCGTGAATGAGTTTTATTTTTTCTGAACAGTCGCAAAGGTGATAGCTTGATGCCCAGTGCGTGCATGCATGAGGGCATTCCCTGAGCATGTTTCGTTGTTTTGTCTAGTACGCTTCGCACATTCGTTATTCACTGGAGATTTTTATGACCTTTGCCGTCCGTAGACTAACTTTAGCCGCACTTTTGACATGTGCATTTGCGGCCCATGCCCAGACACCGGCTGCCAAGCCTGCGGCTCCCGCCAAGCCTGCCGCCGCTGCTGCCAAAGCAGCGCCTGGTCCTCTGGCTGGGCAAACCGTAAAAATCGCCCTGATTGATCCGCAAAGCGGTTTGATGGGACCAGTTGGATTGAACCAGTTGAAGTCTTTCCAGTTCTTCGCTGAAAAGTTTAGTGCCAACAACCCTGCTGGCGTGAAGTTTGAGCTCGTTGGTTTTGACAACAAGCTCAGCCCCGCAGAAAGCTTGAACGCCCTCAAAGCGGCGATGGACCAGGGCATTCGCTACATCACCCAAGGTAACGGCTCATCGGTTGCTGGTGCATTGATCGAAGCTGTGGCTCGCCATAATGAGCGCAACCCTGGCAAAGAGGTAATGTTCTTGAACTACGCCGCTGTTGATCCTGATTTCACCAACAGCAAGTGCAACTACTGGCACTTCCGCTTTGACGCAGACACATCCATGAAGATGGAAGCTCTGGCAGAGCATGCAAAAACAGATGCGAGCATCAAAAACATCTACTTGCTCAACCAAAACTATTCTCACGGACAACAAGTCGCCAAGTTTGCCAAAGAAATCTTTGCTCGCAAGCGCCCCGACGTCAAGTTTGTTGGTGAAGACTTGCACCCCTTGGCGCAGGTTCGCGACTTTGCCCCTTACATTGCAAAAATCAAAGCCTCAGGCGCAGACACTGTCATCACAGGCAACTGGGGATCTGACTTGGCGTTGCTCGTGAAGGCTGCCAATGAAGGTGGCTACACCGGCAAATTTTTAACTTACTACACAGGCGTGACTGGAACGCCTACCGCCTTGGGTAGCAGCATGGAAGGCCGCGTCAAGCAGGTCGCCATCATGCATTACAACTTCCCAGGTGTCATGGGTCAATGGTCTAAGGAATTCAAGACCAAGTTCAAGGACGACATGTACACGGGTCAGATTCCAACCTTGTACACGGCTTTATCAACAGCCATGGCACAAGCCAAATCGACAGATCCCGTAAAGGTGGCGGCTGTATTGTCTGGTTTGAAATTCCAGAACTGGAATGGCGAAGTCGAGATGCGCAGGCTGGATCACCAGTTGCAGCAGCCCGTGCAGATCACGGTTTGGCAAAAGGCGGGTGGAAAATTCCCGGAATTCGCGGAGCAAACCAACATGACCCTGGCCCCGATTCAAGAATTCCCTGCTTATATCGCGAGCACCCCGACCAGCTGCCAGATGAAGCGTCCTTGATTTGATTGTTCACAATGACTTCGCAGCCTGGCTGCGAAGTCATTTTTATTTGTGAGTGATTAAAAAACTTAGATTACAAAGCATCCACCATGGAATTCTTCATCATCTCCATGCTGAACGGTTTGAGCTACGGACTGCTGCTGTTTTTGCTCAGTTCCGGGCTTACGCTGATCTTCAGCATGATGGGCGTGCTCAATTTTGCGCACGCGTCGTTTTACATGGTGGGCGCCTATGTCGGCTATACGGTCTCGGGTATCGTGGGCTTTTGGGCTGCGTTGATAGTTGCCCCCTTGGTAGTTGGCGTATTGGGCGCATTGTTTGAAAAGTATGCCTTGCGCCGTGTCCACCAATTCGGCCACGTACCCGAACTGTTGATTACTTTTGGTCTGTCTTACATCCTTCTTGAATTGGTTCAGTTGGTGTGGGGTCGCTCTGCGGTGAATTTCAGTCCACCGGAAGAGCTGAAAGGCCCCATGTTTACGCTGATCAATCACGCCAAGGACGGTTTGAGCTTTGTCTGGGGCCGCGCCACCCCAGAAATGTGTACCGCTGCAGATGCCTCGGTGCGTGTGGTTTGCTCGTTATTTCCCGCTACACGCGGTTTCATGATGCTTACAGCTCTGGTTATGTTGGTGGCTGTATGGCTGCTGCTCACGCGTACCCGTATTGGGTTGGTGATTCAAGCCTCACTCACGCACCCTGAAATTGTCGAAGCGCTCGGGCACAACGTGCCGCGCGTATTGATGATGGTGTTTGGTGCTGGCGCTGCCCTTGCTGGTTTGGCTGGCGTCATTGGTGGTAGCACCTTTGTGACCGAGCCAGCCATGGCAGCTGCGGTGGGTTCTGTGATTTTTGTCGTGGTGGTGGTGGGCGGTATGGGTTCCCTGTCGGGCGCATTTCTGGCCTCCCTTCTGATCGGCGTTATTCAAACTTTTGCAGTTGCTTTTGATATCTCGCTTGTCACTGTCGCACAAGACTTTGGGGTGCAGCTGTCTGACGCCGCTAAAAACAACTCGATTCTCAAACTCACAATTTCACAGGTTGCCCCGATCCTGCCGTATTTGTTCTTGGTCTTGATCCTGATCTTCCGGCCAAAAGGGCTGCTCGGTACAAGGGAGGGCTGATCGTGAGCAAAGCTTATTACGAATTCAAGCCCTTCAATATTGGTCGTGTAGTGGTCTGGGGCTTATTCGCCTTGATCATGATTGTTGCGCCGCAGATCTTTACCAGTGGCCTGAGCATCACCATGTTGGCTCAAATGGGCATTGGCATCATCGCCTGCCTGTCATTCAATATGCTGCTGGGCCAGGGAGGCATGCTCAGCTTTGGACATGCCGTTTATACCGGTTTGGGCTCGTATGTCGCGATTCATGCGCTGAACATGGCGTCTGGCGGGACCATGCCCATACCAGTGAGCCTCATTCCAATTGTTGGCGGGTTGGCGGGTGTGTTTTTCGCAGTTTTGTTTGGCTATGTGACCACGAAGAAAGCAGGCACACCTTTTGCCATGATCACGCTTGGCATGGCCGAACTGGTGTTTGCCATGTCCTTGATGTTCTCCGAATTCTTTGGCGGCGAGGCTGGTGTGTCGGCCAATCGCGTCTTTGGGCAGTCGTTTTTCGGTCTCACCTATGGCCCAGCTATTCAGGTGTACTACCTGATCGCGATTTACACCTTTGTCTGCGTGGCCTTGATGTTTGCCTTCACGCGCACGCCGCTCGGTCGAATGCTCAATGCCGTGCGCGATAACCCCGAGCGAGTGGAATTTGTTGGCTACAACACCCAGCGTGTGCGCTACACGGCTTTCATCATTTCGGGCTTCTTTGCTGGTATTGCGGGCGGTTTGGGTTCCATCCTGTTTGAGATCGTCACCGCAGAAGTGGTGGGCGCGGCGAGGTCAGGAGCTTATTTGCTGTTTACCTTCCTGGGTGGTGCCACTTTCTTTTTCGGCCCCATCATCGGTGCGGTGCTGATGGTGCTGGCCTTCGTCCTGCTGTCCGAGTTCACCAAGGCCTGGCTGCTTTATCTCGGCTTGATTTTCTTGTTCATGGTGATGTATGCGCCTGGGGGTATCGCATCGCTGATCATGATGAATCTTCGCGTTGCGGCCTTTGGTTTCTTGCGAAAACTCTGGGTCAGTTATCTAGGGCTAGCAATATGTGCCCTGATTATTTTGGCAAGCGCAGGTGCCATGATCGAAATGCTGTATCACCTCCAGCTCAATGTGGCCTTGGGGAGCCAGCTCAGGTTCTTGGGCATGCCACTGGATGCCAAAGGCCTGAACAGCTGGTTTGGTGCGGGTTTTGTCCTGATCACTGGCCTGGGTTTGTTTGAGGTGACGCGACGACAGTTCGCCAGGGAGTGGAGTCAAATCCAGGAAGACATTCAGAAAGAAATAAAGCGTCGGGAGGCTGCCCAGTGAGCCCCATTCTCGAACTTAAAGACCTGCGTAAAAGTTTTGGTAAAACCGAAATCATTCGCGGTGTGAGCCTTGCCGTGAATTCTGGCGAGAGAATCGCCGTAATTGGCCCCAACGGCGCTGGCAAATCGACTTTGTTTAATTTGATCTCAGGCCGTTTTGAGCCCAGTAGCGGCGAAATGCTGCTCAAAGGCGAGCTCATCAATGGTAAAAAGCCGTTTGAAATCAACCGCATGGGGCTGTCGCGCAGCTTTCAGATCACCAACATCTTTCCCAAGCTCAGCGTGTTTGAAAACCTTCGCTGCGGTGTGCTCTGGAGCTTGGGCTACAAGTATTCCTTCTGGAAGTTTTTGGCCGATTTGGACGATGCCAACGAGCGTGCTGAGCGGTTGATGGAGATGATCAAGCTCGATAAAAAGCGCGATGTCCTCGGTATGAATCTGACCTATGCGGAGCAACGGGCCCTGGAAATTGGCATCACGATTGCTGGCGGTGCAGAAGTGATCTTGCTGGACGAACCGACCGCCGGCATGAGCAAAACTGAAACCACCCGATTTATCAAGCTGATTCGCGAAGTAACAGAAGGCAAAACCTTGCTGACAGTGGAGCACGATATGGGCGTCGTATTCGGCTTGGCTGACAAGATCGCCGTCGTGGTGTATGGCGAGGTGCTGGCTTTTGACACGCCAGACGCCGTGCGAGCCAATGCCAAGGTACAAGAAGCGTACCTGGGCTCACCAGTTGCAGATGGCCAGGCGGGAGGGCACTGAAATGAACAACGAACTCCTCAAAATCGACAACTTGCATGGCTACTACGGCAAGAGCCATGTGCTGCACGGCGTCAGTTTCAGTGTCGGTCAGGGTGAAATTGTTGCCTTGCTTGGGCGCAACGGATCGGGTCGCAGCACGACAGCCAAGGCCATCATGGGTTTGGTCGATTGCACAGGCTCCATGAAGTGGCGTGATAAAGAAATTGTGGGCAAAAAAGCGTTTGAAGTTGCGCATATGGGTATTGGCTATGTGCCAGAAAACCGCGATATCTTCCCGACGCTGACTGTGCATCAAAACCTGATGCTTGGGCAAAAGCGCAGCGCCAAAAATCCACGCTGGAGTTTTGACGATATGTATCAAATGTTTCCTCGCTTGAAGGAACGACAGCACACCGAAGCAGGCGTGATGAGTGGCGGCGAGCAGCAAATGCTGACACTGTGCCGCACGCTGATGGGTGACCCAGACCTGATCATCATTGATGAGCCCACCGAAGGCCTGGCGCCCAAGATTGTGGAACTGGTAGGGCAGTACTTGCAGACCCTGAAGGCCAAGGGCATCTCGGTGTTGTTGATTGAACAAAAGCTGACGATCGCCATGGCGATTTCTGACCGGGCACTGGTCATGGGTCACGGCAGCATCGTGTTTCAGGGGACGCCTGAGAGCCTTCGAGCAGACGCTTACATTCGCAAAGAATGGCTTGAGGTCTAAGATGCGTTGAACCTTGTCCCAAGTGGGACAAAACAGGCCGATACTGGGCTTGCAGTGATATGTAGCACCCCTACAATGCAAAAAGAACGGTCGTACTATTTTGTTGATCGCTGGATTTTTTAGCGCTCATCCTTTTTATTTGCAGCTTCATACAAGGAAAGATAAATCCCCATGACAACCCTCTACGAAGTTCACGGCACGGTCGCCGTCATCACGCTGAACAACCCGCCAGTCAACGGCCTGGGCTTCACAACCCGCTTATCCATCACCGACAACCTGCAAAAAGCCAATGCTGATGCAGCGGTCAAATCCATTGTCATCACCGGTGCAGGCACTGCATTTTCAGGGGGAGCAGACATTAAGGAATTTGGCAGCCCCAAAGCACTGGCCGAGCCAAATTTGCTGAGCGTGATTCTGGCGATCGAAAATTCCGCCAAGCCCGTTGTGGCGGCTGTTCATTCTGTCTGCATGGGCGGCGGGCTGGAGCTGGCGCTGGGTTGCCACTACCGGATCGCCGCTCCGGGCTGCATGGTTGCGCTGCCCGAGGTCAAGTTGGGTCTGATTCCCGGCGCTGGGGGTACACAGCGCCTGCCGCGCGCCTTGGGTGTTGAGCCCGCACTGAACATGATTGTCAGCGGCGAGCCCGTCAAAAGCGAGCTTCTGGCGCAAATCCCGGGTCAGACACTGTTCAACCAGATGGCCGCATCCGCTGAATCATTGGCCGCTGAGGCGCTGGCATTCGCCCAGTCGATTGCTGACACACGACCATTGCCACTGGTTCGCTTGTTGCCTTGCAAACACCGCAACGGCGATGCTTACTTCCAGTTTGCCCGCAACATGGTGGGCGGTATGTCTAAAGGCTATCCAGCGCCTTTGAAGTGCGTAGAAGCTGTAGAAGCCGCCACCAAACGCAAGTTTGACGACGGGATGGCGCTGGAGCGCGAGATTTTTGTCAATCTGATGTGGAGCCCGGAGGGTCGGGCGTTACGCCATATTTTTCTGGCCGAGCGTGCCGCTTCCAAAATTCCGGACGTGCCGGCAGACACACCCAAGCGTGACATCAAGTCAATCGCAGTCATTGGTGCTGGCACCATGGGTGGCGGCATCGCCATGAACTTTCTGAATGCCGGTATTCCCGTCAAGATGCTGGAGATGAAGCAGGACGCACTGGATCGCGGCATTGCGACCATTCGCAAAAACTACGAAGCCCAGGTTAAAAAAGGCAAACTCAAGCAGGATAAATACGAGCAGCGCATGGCCATGTTGACCACCACGTTGAGCTACGACGACCTCAAAGACGCCGACATGGTGATCGAGGCCGTGTTTGAGGAAATGGGCGTGAAAGAAAAAGTCTTCAAAGAGCTTGACCGCGTGATGAAGCCAGGCGCCATTTTGGCGTCCAACACCTCGACGCTGGACATGAACCAGATCGCAGCGTTTACCAAGCGGCCACAAGACGTGATTGGCACGCACTTCTTCAGCCCTGCCAACATCATGAAGCTGCTCGAAGTGGTGCGCGGTGAAAAAACCGGCAAAGACGTGCTGGCCACCGTGATGGCGCTGGGTAAAAAGATCCGTAAAACATCGGTTGTGTCTGGTGTTTGCGACGGTTTTATCGGCAACCGCATGATTGAGCAATACGGTCGCCAGGGTGGCTTCTTGTTAGACGAAGGCTGCACACCCTCGCAGGTCGACAAGGCGATTGAAAAGTTCGGCTTTGCCATGGGTCCGTTCCGCATGGGCGATTTGGCAGGAAACGACATCGGCTTTGCCATTCGCAAGCGCCGCTACCTTGAAAAGCCAGACATGAAATACAGCAAAACCGCTGACCTGCTGTGCGAAAAAGGCCGCTTTGGCCAGAAAACAGGCGCTGGCTGGTACGACTACATTCCTGGCAAGCGCGACGCGATTCCAAACGCAGAAGTCGTGACCATGATTGAAGAGCACCGCAAATCGCTCGGCATTACGCCGCGCAAAATCTCAGACGAAGAAATCGTGCAGCGCCTGGTGTATTCGCTGGTCAATGAGGCCGCGCACATCCTGGAAGAAGGCATTGCCTCAAAAGCCAGCGACATCGACATGGTGTATCTGATGGGCTACGGCTTCCCAATCTACCGTGGTGGCCCGATGAACTACGCCAACGAGGTCGGTTTGTTTAATGTCGTACAGGCCATGAACCGCTTTGCACAAAATCCGCTCGACGACGCCAAGTTCTGGCAGCCTGCACCGCTGCTGGCTCGTTTGGTGGCTGAAGGTAAAACCTTTAGCTGAACATCCACAAATTTTAGGATCACATCATGACTTCAGCCGTAATTGTTTCTACCGCACGTACCCCTCTGGCCAAAAGCTGGAAAGGTTCTTTCAACATGACGCATGGCGCCACGCTCGGTGGCCACGCCGTCGAGCACGCTATCAAACGCGCTGGTATCGAGGCCGGTGAAGTTGACGACGTCATCATGGGCTGCGCCAACCCCGAGGGCGCCACCGGTGCCAACATCGCCCGCCAGGTCGCCCTGCGCGCCGGTTGCCCCGTCAATGTGTCAGGCATGACGGTGAATCGTTTTTGCTCATCTGGCCTGCAAACCATTGCGCTGGCTGCCCAGCGCGTGATTGCGGGCGAGGCTGACATTTATGTGGCAGGTGGGGTTGAAAGCATTTCCTGCGTGCAGCAAGAAATGAATACCCACATGCTGGCTGATTCATGGCTGGCCAAAAACAAGCCAGAGATTTACTGGAACATGTTGCAAACTGCTGAACAAGTGGCCAAGCGCTACAACATCGCCCGTGACCGTATGGATGAGTATGGCGCCATGAGCCAGCAAAAAGCCACGGCTGCTTTGGCTGCAGGCTTGTACGAGGCTGAAATTGCGCCCATCACTGTCACCATGGGTGTGGCTGACCCGGTCATGGGCTTGACGACCAAGCAAGTCACCGTCAGCAACGATGAAGGCATTCGCGCTGGTACAACAAAAGAAGGCATCAGCGGCATCAAGCCAGCCATTCCCGGTGGCGTGATTGCAGCGGGCAATGCCAGCCAGTTTTCAGACGGTGGCGGTGCTGTGGTCGTCATGAGCGAGGCCGTTGCCGAACGCAAAGGCTTGAAGCCGCTGGGCCGCTTTTTGGGCTTTGCCGTTGCAGGTTGCG
The DNA here is from genome assembly GCA_044378095.1 of Polaromonas sp. Classification (GTDB taxonomy): domain Bacteria; phylum Pseudomonadota; class Gammaproteobacteria; order Burkholderiales; family Burkholderiaceae_C; genus Polaromonas. The sequence continues at coordinate 7,660 of JBILXX010000003.1, read as the reverse complement.
AACCAGACGAAATGGGCATTGGCCCGGTGTTTGCCATCCCCAAGGTCTTGGCTAAATTGGGCCTGAAAATCGACGACATTGACCTGTGGGAATTGAACGAAGCCTTTGCCGTGCAAGTGCTGTACTGCGCTGACAAACTGGGCATTGCGATGGACAAGCTCAATGTCAATGGCGGCGCGATTGCGGTCGGCCACCCTTACGGCGTGACAGGCCAGCGCCTGACAGGCCACGCCCTGATTGAAGGCAAACGCCGGGGGGCCAAACGCGTTTGCGTGACGATGTGCATTGGCGGGGGCATGGGCGCGGCTGGTATTTTTGAGGTGCTGTAACCTTCGCTTGTTGTGCATTGGTGTTCATAAAGGGTCGAGCTTGCAATCAAACTGCAGGTCGACCCTTTTAATTTATCGTTTGAATCCTGAAGTAACTTCCCGCTATCCGTAATCGACCATGAATTTGCGCTCAACACTCGATTTTTTAATCTTTGACTGGCTGAAAGCCGAGTCTTTGAACCAGCGCCCGCGCTTTGCCGACCATTCCCGAGAAACGTTTGATGCGGTGTTTGACACCTGCGAGCGAATAGCGCGTGAAAAGTACGCGCCGTTCAATCGCCTGGTTGACACGCAAGAGCCGCACTTTGATGGTGAAAAAGTCATCCTGCCGCAAGCCACGCATGATGCACAAAAGGCTTATGCCGAGTCAGGCATGCTGAGTGCTGCGCAGGACTACGACATGGGCGGCATGCAGTTGCCCTACACGATTGAGGCGGCAGCGAATTCGTTTTTTGCGATGGCCTCGGTCAGCATTGGTTCGGGCATGCTCACCACGGGTAACGCCAATTTGCTGATGGTGCATGGCACCGAGTTGCAAAAAGAGGTGTTTTCCAAAAACGAATTTTCAGGCCGTTTTTCAGGCACGATGTGCCTGAGCGAGCCGCAGGCAGGCTCGTCATTGAGCGACGTCACCACGCGGGCTGTGCCGGATGGTGCGGACTTTGAAGCCGAGCCGCTTGGGGCTCGCTACCGCCTCAAAGGCAACAAGATGTGGATATCGTCTGGCGAGCATGAGCTGACAGAAAACATCATTCACCTGGTGCTGGCCAAGATACCTGGGCATGATGGCAAACTGATTGCGGGCACACGCGGCATTTCGCTGTTCGTCGTGCCTAAAAAACTGGTGAACACAAAAGGCGAGCTGACGGGCGTGCGAAATGACGTCACCCTGGCTGGCCTGAACCACAAACTGGGCTGGCGCGGCACGACCAACACGCTGCTGAATTTTGGCGAAGGCAAATACCCGGTGGATGGCGAAGCAGGAGCCGTGGGCTATCTGGTCGGCAAGCCTCATGAAGGCCTGCGCTGCATGTTCCACATGATGAACGAGGCGCGTATTGGCGTGGGTCTGGCCGCCACCATGTTGGGCATGGCCGGCTACCACGCCAGCCTTGACTACGCCAAGAACCGCCCGCAAGGCAGACCGTTGGGGCAGGGTGGCAAAGACGCTTCCTTGCCGCAGGTTCGCATCATTGAACACGCCGACGTGCGGCGCATGCTGCTGGCACAAAAGTCGTATTGCGAAGGCGCATTGGCGCTTGAGCTGTATTGCGCCCAGCTGGTCGATGAGCAACACACGGCTGAACCCCAAGCCGCCGACGACGCCCGCCTGCTGCTGGAGGTGCTGACCCCCATTGCCAAAAGTTGGCCCAGCGAGTGGTGCCTTGAGGCCAATTCTCTGGCGATTCAGGTCCACGGAGGCTACGGCTACACGCGAGATTTTCCGGTCGAACAATACTGGCGTGACAACCGCCTGAACATGATTCACGAAGGCACGCACGGCATTCAGGCTACCGATTTGCTGGGCCGCAAGGTACTGATGGAGGGCGGCAAAGGCTTGAAGTTGCTGGCAGACCGTGTGCAGGCGACGATTCACATGGCTTTCAAGCACGCCGGACTAAGCCATCATGCAAAGGCTCTCGGGTCTGCGATGATGCAAATTGACAAGGCGACCCAAGCCGCATGGGCCTCAGGCAACCCGCAAGAGGCACTGGCCAACGCCGTTCCCTACATGCAAGCCTTTGGTCACACCGTGCTGGCCTGGGTCTGGCTGGATGTTGCATGTGCTTCACTTGAGCAGGATGCTACACATTCAGTAGCTGCTCGCGCCGGTATTCAGGGCGCTGCAGCCTATTTTTATGCCTACGAACTGCCTAGAATAACGGCCTGGCTGGCGGTGGTTGAAAACCGTAACCTGCTGTGTGCCAACTTGCCTGAGGAGGCTTTTTAATGGGTTTTTATAAACCGGGTGCCAACCACCCTCAAGATCCCAAGATGGCGCGAATGCACAAAATCATCTGGACGCTTATTTTTGTTGGCCTCCTGGCCGTCATTCTCGGCATCTTTGTCGGTAAAGCCGATGACGATATGGGCTGGATGATGATTGCCGCAGGCGGCCTGATGACCGCCGTGGGTGCGGTGCTGATTTACGTGCGTTCCACCATGACATCTGATTCCTGAACATTCAAAACGGAGACAAATAATGACCCCCAGAACCATTCAAAAACTGTTCGACCTGACAGGCAAAACAGCCCTCGTCACAGGCGGCTCACGTGGTTTGGGCCTGCAAATGGCCCATGCCCTGGGTGAGGCGGGTGCAAAAATCATGCTCAGTTCCCGTAAGGCTGACGATTTGACGGAAGCCGCAGCAGAGTTGAAAGCTGCAGGCATTGACGCCGACTGGATCGCCGCTGACTGCGCCAAAGAAGCTGACATTCGCATGCTGGCCGACGAGACCATCAAGCGCATGGGTCATGTTGATATTCTGGTCAACAACGCAGGTGCTGCCTGGGGTGCACCGGCCGAAGACCACCCGGTTGAAGCCTGGGACAAGGTCATGAACCTGAACATTCGCGGCTATTTTATTTTGTCGCAGCACATTGCCAAACATTCGATGATTGCGCGCAAACATGGCCGAATCATCAACATCGCGTCGATTGCCGGGCTGGGCGGCAACCCCAGCGGCATGCAAACCATTGCCTACAACACGTCCAAAGGCGCAGCGATCAATTTCACCCGCGCCCTGGCAGGCGAGTGGGGCGTCTATGGCATCACAGTCAATGCGATTTGCCCAGGCTTTTTCCCCAGCAAGATGACCATGGGTACGCTCAAGGCGATGGGTGAGGAAAAGCTCGCTGCCCATGCACCGCTCAAGCGTTTGGGCGACGACGAAGACCTGAAGGGTTTGTGCGTACTGTATGCGTCTGATGCGGGCAAGCACATCACTGGGCAGTATCTAGCAGTTGATGGTGGTGTTTCAATCGTTACCGGCGGCTAGGCATGTCCATCGGTTTTGGCGTTGACATCCCGTTTGTCTCACATCTCGGTTTTGAGCTTGAAAAGTTTGAAAACGGTGAGTCAGCGATTGGCTACAGCCCCAAGCCAGAACACCTCAACTCCTTTGCCGTCACGCACGGTGGCGCCATCATGACGCTGCTGGACGTGACGCTGGCCACCGCTGCACGAAGCGTCCAAACTGACATGGGTGTGGTCACGATTGAGATGAAAACCAGCTTCATGCAGCCTGCGCCGGGCGACGGCAGCCGGCTGACTGCCAAAGGCCGCTTGATTCATCGCACGGTCACGCTGGCCTTCACCGAGGCCACGCTGTTTGATGCCCAAGGCAGGGCTTGTGCGCATGCGACCGGTACTTTCAAGTATGTCAAGCGACTGGTCACTGGGCCCAAAACGAGCAACCCGCTGACATTGCCGTTGGGTCAGGTGCCTGACAGTGTTATTTCGACAGATTAGCTGTCCTTTTTGGTTTATTTCATCGTTTTCATGCATCAAATCGTGCTCCAGTCCAATAAATACGGGCGTAAGCAGCTCCTTAATTCATAGTAAATTCAACACCACTGAACGGAACACATCATGCCAAGCAATCAGCAAATCCTTCTTGACAACCGCCCCACGGGCGAGGCTGTGGCCACCAACTTCAAGTTGACCACCGCAGAAACACCGGCCTTGGCGGACGGCCAGGTTTTGGTGCGTCACCACTTTTTAAGCCTGGACCCGTACATGCGTGGCCGCATGAACGACAGCAAAAGCTACGCGGTGCCCCAGGCGCTTGGCCAGGTGATGGGTGGCGGCACGGTGGGCGAGGTGGTTGAAAGCCGCAGCGCCAAATTTGCCGTCGGCGACAAGGTCGTCGGCATGGGCGGCTGGCAGCAGTTCAGCGTGGTCGATGGTGAACAGGTTGGCGCGCTGCGCAAAGTTGACACCACCCATGTGCCGTTGTCGCACTATTTGGGCGCGGTCGGTATGCCCGGCGTCACCGCTTACTACGGGCTGGTCAAAATCATTGATGCCAAAGCCGGGCAAACGGTGGTTGTCAGTGCCGCAACAGGGGCTGTAGGCAGTGCATTTGCCGCGCTGGCCAAAGCGCGTGGGTGCAGGGTGGTGGGCATTGCTGGCGGGCCAGACAAATGCAAATATGCGGTCGATGAGTTGGGTTTTGATGCCTGCATTGACTACAAACTGCACGACAACGCCGGCTCACTGGCCAAGGCCATCAAGGCCGAATGCCCCAACGGCATTGACGGATATTTTGAAAATGTGGGCGGCATGGTGCTTGACGCCGTGATGCCCCTGATGAACGCCTTTGGCCGAATCGCCCTGTGCGGCATGATTGCTGGTTATGACGGCAAGCCACTGCCGATGACGTATCCCGCGTTGATCCTCATGAGCCGTCTGCGGGTTCAAGGCTTTATCGTCAGCGAGCACATGGAAGTCTGGCCTGAAGCCTTGAAAGAACTGGGCATGCTGGTCGGTACGGGCAAGCTCAAGCCGCGTGAATCCGTGGCTGTGGGGCTGGCTGCTGCGCCAGAGGCATTTTTGGGCCTGCTCAAAGGCAAGAACTTTGGTAAACAGATCGTCAAGCTGATCTGAATTTTTAAGGAATCGCATCATGGCTGATCTGATCCTCCATCATTACCCGACTTCACCTTTTGCTGAAAAAGTCCGGTTGATACTGGGCTACAAAAAACTCGCCTGGAAGTCGGTGTTGATCCCGATGATCATGCCCAAGCCCGACGTGGTGGCGCTGACGGGCGGCTACCGCAAAACGCCCATCCTGCAAATCGGTGCTGATATTTATTGCGACACCGCCCTGATTGCTGACGTGCTGGAACATTTGCAACCCAAGCCGTCGCTGTACCCCGAGCCCAGCAAGGGCATGGGCCGCACACTGGCGCAGTGGGCCGACACCACACTGTTCTGGACCGCGATGGCGTATAACTTCCAGCCTGCTGGCACTGCGCAAGTCTTTGCAGGTGCGCCGCCCGAGGCCGCCAAAGCCTTTGCTGAAGACCGCCAGGCCATGCGCAGCGGCGCACCCCGCATGCCGGCGGCGGATGCCACGGCGGCCTACAAGTCTTACTTGCGCCGCATCTCCAGCATGCTCGACGACGGGCCTTTTGTGCTGGGGGCATTGCCCAGCATTGCAGACTTTGCCGCCTACCACCCGCTGTGGTTCACCCGTACCCGCACGCCTGCGATGGCTGAGATCCTGAATGCCACGCCTGCCGTGCTGGTGTGGATGGACCGCATGGCAGAGATGGGCCATGCGTCGTTTGAAAAGTGCAGCGCAGCGGATGCCATTGCGATTGCCTCGCAGGCAACGCCAGCGGCATTGCAAAACGACATTTTTCAGGACGAGCATGGCATTGCGCTGGGCAGCCAGGTCACGATCAGAAGTGAAAATTTCGGCCTTGAGCCAACGCAAGGCGAACTGATCGCCGCCACCCGCATGCACTACACACTTCGCCGCACGGACGAACGTGCGGGCACCGTGCATGTTCATTTCCCCCGTATCGGATACATCCTCAAGAAAGCTGACGCATGATCACCGACTTCAAAGGCAAAACTGCCGTACTCACTGGCGCTGGCTCAGGCTTCGGCCTGGAATGCGCCCGCATTGGCGCAAAACTGGGCATGAGCCTGGTGCTGGTCGATGTGCAGCAAGACGCGCTGGACGCTGCCACGCAAGAAATGCAGACGCTTGGCGCTCAGGTTTTACCCTTCAAGCTGGATGTGTCAAATGCCGCTCAGATGGACGCCATGGGCGCAGCCGTGCTCGCACGCTTTGGTGCGCCGCATCTGGTGTTTAACAACGCGGGCGTCGGCTCGGGCGGCCTGATATGGGAAAACTCGGTCAAAGACTGGGAATGGGTGCTGGGCGTGAACGTGATGGGCGTGGCGCACGGCGTTCGCATCTTCACCCCCATGATGCTGGAGGCGGCTAAAAAAGACGCCACCTGGCAGGGTCACATTGTCAATACCGCCAGCATGGCGGGCTTGCTCAATGCACCCAACATGGGGGTTTACAACGTCAGCAAACATGCTGTGGTGTCGCTCAGTGAAACGCTGTACCAGGACTTGTCGCTGGTCACCGACCAGATCAGCGCGTCGGTTTTGTGCCCGTTTTTTGTGTCAACCGGCATCAGCCAAAGCCATCGCAACCGGCCGTCCGAGCTGCGCGGCAGCAGGCCCACACAAAGCCAGCTCATCGGTCAGGCCATGAGCGAAAAGGCAGTGAGCTCAGGCAAAGTCAGCGCAGCTGATGTGGCGCAACTGGTGTTTGATGCCGTCGCGGCCAACCAGTTTTACATCTACAGCCACCCCAAGGCCATCAAGTCGGTGCAAACGCGACTGGAAGACATTGTGCAAACCCGCAACCCGACCGACCCGTTTGAGGGCAAGCCGGAATTGGGTCAGCAGCTCAAAGCTGCGCTACGGGCTTAAGCCTTAAACCGGCAGTTTGTCAAAAACCGCGTAGCAGTTTTTCAGCCAGGTTTTGACGCGCTGGCGCTCCAGCATGCCCAGTGCCTCGCTGCTGTCCTTGTCGTTGATGGCTTTCCAGAAGCTGGTGTTGTTCTGGTCAATCTTGCGCATGGAGGCATCGTGCAGGCGCGGCAGCTCAATGACATGCGCGCCATGCGCCTGGGCCTTTTGCAGCGCATAAGAGTCGCGCAGCAGCACAAAATCAGACCCGCGCCCGTGGTTTTGCACCACCACGTAATTGGGACCTTGTCCGTAGGTATCCACCAGCCGGCCCAGCAAGTCCACAGCGTCGCGGCCATCGTCCATCACGTGCCACAAATTAACCGTCACACCCATTTCGGCAAACAGCTCCATCAGGCTGGCGTCGGCTATCCACTTGGCCAGCGGGGCAGAGGTTTGCGCGGCCAGGTCAACAATCACGCTTTGCTGTGGGTTGTCCTCAAAAGCAGCGGCAATCAAATCCATGCCTTCGTAGCTGTCAACCACCACGGGTGAGGCGTAGTCGGCATAAAACCGGTTGAACGAGTTGTGCGAGCGGTCGGTGTCAAAGCCGGTAAACGGCGTGCCCTTGTCGATGAAATACTGCGCCAGGGCGCGCGCTGTAACGGACTTGCCAACCCCGCCTTTTTCGCCGCCGATGAAATTGATGGATGCCATGGTTTTCCTGTTGTGTTGATTCGATTTTAGGGTGTGTTGAGCATCCAACGGGTCATGACCTAGTGTAGTGTTGCATATGTATTGAACTTTTATATGAACATCCACTCCAAAGCTGATTACTTCAGTTTAGAGGGATAGCAAAATGAACAATCGCAGGGTAGTAGTCGAATTTG
>JBILXX010000049.1:0-26098 GCA_044378095.1 Polaromonas sp. | reverse complement strand
GGCGCTCACCAAGTTCATGATTCAATACCCTGATCTTGCAGCCTTTTAGGCGGTGCCTGCAACTTTTTTTACCTCACGTAGCGGTTAATTCGGCTGGCTTGCGGAATTCTGCAAGTCCCTCTTAAATTGATAGCTTTTTGCGCCCTGCTTAATTGGTCTGCAGCTGCGCTTGCGCATGAAAATACACACCAGAAGGCCAAAAAGGACACCGTGGTTAAGGAACAAAAGGACTGGGGCATTGCCGGGGATGCGAAATCTGCCAAGCGGAGCATCACGTTGACGATGGATGACAACATGCGTTTTACCCCCAGCGCCATCACCGTCAAGCAGGGCGAAACCGTTCGGTTTATCGTTAAAAACCAGGGCAAGATGTTGCATGAAATGGTGATCGGCACCAAAAAAGAGCTCGACGAACACGCTGCGCTGATGGCGAAGTTTCCCAACATGGAACATGACGAGCCCTACATGGCGCACGTAGCAGCGGGCAAGTCTCAAAACCTGATCTGGACATTCAACCGCCCCGGCGAGTTTGACTTTGCCTGTCTGATTGCAGGCCATTACCAGGCCGGCATGGTGGGCAAGATCACCGTACTCGCAGGAAAGTAAACGCCCATCCGTCTGCATTATTCAAGGAGCACAACTATGTCAAATAACATGCAACCGCGAAGCCGCCGCAACTTTGTTCAGAGCGCACTCAGCTTGTTAAGCGTTGCCGCGCTAGCCTACCCACAGCTTGGGCAGGCAGCCATACAGCCGGAGCAGGTCACGGTATGGAAGACCCCCACCTGCGGCTGCTGCAAGGACTGGGTCATTCACTTGCGCAAGGAAGGTTTTAACGTCGTCACGAACGACGTCAGCGACACCGCACCTATCCGGCAAAAGTTGGGGCTGCCAGCCAAGTTTGGTTCTTGCCACACCGCACAAGTCGGCGGCTACGTGATCGAAGGGCACGTTCCCGCGCGCGAAGTCAAGCGGCTACTGCGTGAAAAGCCTGTCGCCGTTGGGCTGGCGGTGCCCGGCATGCCGATAGGCTCGCCGGGTATGGAAATGCGCGGTGAGATGGCTGGCGCTCGTGACACTTTTGATGTCGTGCTTGTGGCACGCGATGGTAGCTCGCGCGTCTACGAGTCCTACACGGCCAAGCCCGCTAACAAAGCCGCTCACAAGGCTTGATGTCTTTTTTCAACCTCGAAAGCTTAACTATGAAAAATCTCAAATTACTCATGACCGTTTCCGCACTGCATTTAAGCGCATCCAGCGTATTTGCAGCCTCCCACGCTGGCGCACCGATGGCCAAAGATCTCGCCAAGAATGAAGCTACACCGTCTGCCACCGTGGACCTTGCAGACGGCGAAGTCCGCAAAGTGGACAAGGAAACCAAAAAAATCACCCTCAAGCATGGCGTGATCAAAAGCCTGGATATGCCTGCGATGACCATGGTGTTCCAAGTCAAAGACGCGGCCATGCTGGACAAGGTAAAAGTCGGCGACAAGGTTCGGTTCAAAGCTGAGCAGACGGGCACGGCCATCGTTGTCACCGATATTCAGGCTGCAAAGTAAATCCCACAAATACCATTCGTTGACAGAGTCACCTGCAGGCTTTTGTATGCTTGCACACCCAAAAATCTGTCAACAGCTGCCCGCTCATGTTTTAGCAGGACACGCTGAAAGCCTGGGCAAGACCTCAACATCGAGCACCGCAGAGCCGACGAGCCAGATAAATAGCCTTTACCCAAACCAACCTAGCCAACAATGCGTAGACTTATTTCAACACTCGTGATGACCACCAGCCTGGCGGTGCACGCAGGCCCGATGGGCTTTAAAGGCAGCACCATGGCCATGGGCGACTTTTCACCCAACTGGCAAGAGGCCTGGGTCAACCATGCCATCACACCACAAGATGCGTTTGGCGTCGGTGCTGTGGTAATGCGCTCGGATGACAAACGCCTGAACCGCAGCCTGGGCGAGCTGACTTACACCCGCCGCCTGCACCGCATCAACGGCGAGCATTCTCAGACCAACTTTTGGCTTCTGGGCGGCGTGGGGCGCTTGACGGGCAACAACTTCAGCGGCGGAAAAACCATGCTGGCGCCGGGTCTGTCGGCAGACTATGAAACGACCCGGCTTTATGTCTCAGCCACTGCAAGGCTTTACAGGGCGACAGGTATCAACCATGACTATGCATCGGCTCGGGCCGGATTTTCGTTTTATGAGGTGGACTATGAAGAAACGCAGCCCTGGCTGATTGTCGAGGCGCGGCGCATGCGCGGGCTGAGCGATAAAACCGAAATCACGCCCATGCTGCGGCTGATTCACAACCGCTACTTTGTCGAGTTCGGTGTGAACAACATGAAGCAGGGGCGCTTTAACTTTATGTATATTTTTTAATTGAGGACAACTTTATGAAAACTTTTACACCTTTGAGCACCATGAAATCAGTCATTGCTTACACAGGCATCGTTTGGGCTTCGGTCTTTTTTAGCAGTCATGCAGCGGCTGAAACGATGAAGGCAACCGTCAACGGCATGGTCTGCTCGTTTTGCGCACAGGGCATTGAAAAAAGCCTGATGGGCATGCCGCAAACCAAGGCCGTGTTTATTGATTTGAAGAAAAAGATCGTGGCCGTTGAAGCCAAAGACGGGCAAAAACTGGATGGCAAAAAAATCACGGCAGAGATCAAGGATGCGGGCTATGACGTGGTCAAGCTGGAGACAGTAGCCCTGTCGGTTGAAGACATCAGGGCCAGCATGAAGGCCAAAAAATGAACGATGCAGCGCTGTCAGAGCCGCCCGGACAACCTGGGAAATGGCTGGCATTCCTCAGCCTGTTCACCAGCACGGGCACACTGATTTGCTGCGCCCTGCCTGCCCTGCTGGTGGCGCTGGGCGCGGGTGCGGCATTGTCAACGCTGATCTCGGTTGTACCCGGCCTGGTGTGGGTCAGTGAATACAAAGAAGTGGTTTTTGGGGTGGCGGGAGTCATGCTGGCTGTCAGCGGCTGGCTGCAGTGGAAGAGCCGCTTTGCGCCGTGTCCAGTCGACCCCGCACTGCGTGACGCCTGCCTGCGCAGCCGCAAAACCTCACGGCGTATTTATCTGGCCAGTGTGGCAATTTATGTTGTGGGCGGCTTTTTCGCCTTTCTGCTCCCACTATTAATTTAGTAGCTGCTTGCGCCCGTTTTGATTGGTTAAAAGGCACTTTTTATGCTTGAAATATGCTTTTTTAGCATTTTTAACACCACAAGCATGCTATGGTGCTGCCCATGTCCAAAACCATCCGCTACACGCTGCTATCAATCCGTGACTTGGCCATCTCCTTCGGCCCGTTCATTCTGTTGGCCGTCACGCTGCTGGGCCTGGCCTACTGGTGGCTGGACCCGAACCCGCCCAAACGCGTGACGCTGGCCACTGGCCCGGCGCAAAGTGCTTATGAAGAGTTTGGCAAGCGCTATGCCAAAGCCCTCAAAGCCAACGGCATCACGGTTGACCTGATCACAACCCAGGGCTCTGCCGCCAACCTGCAGCTGTTGCGCGAAGGCAAAGCTGACTTGGGTTTTGTACAAGGTGGCACCAGCGATTACAGCGACGAAGACCAGGAAAATTTGTCGTCGCTGGGCAGTCTGTTTCTGGAGCCTGTGTGGCTGTTTTACCGCGAAGAGGCAGCGCGCAAAATCACGGCGACGGCAACACTGACCTCATTGACGCAACTGCAGGGGTTGCGGATCAATACGGGCACGCCCGGCAGCGGCGTTCCCAGCCTGATGACCAAGCTGCTCGACAGCAACCGGATAGATGTGAAAACTTTAAAAGTCTCCAGCCTGGAGCAAACCCCGGCCACCATGGCATTTCTGGCCAACGAGCTGGATGCGATTGTGTTTGCGTCAGCACCGGAGTCACTGATGGTGCAAATGCTGCTGCAAACCCCCGGCGTCAAGCTGATGAACTTTCCGCAGAGTGACGCCTATTCACGCCGCTTTGATTTTTTAAGCGCCACCCGCCTGCCGCGTGGCGTGGTCGATCTGGCGGCCAACATTCCACCTGACGACCTGCGCCTGGTCGGCCCCACCACAGCCTTGATCACCCGCAACACCACCCACCCGGCCTTGCTGCAACTGTTTGCACAAGCTGGCAACGCGATGCATGGCGGCGCGGGCTGGTTCAAACGGGCGCGCGCCTACCCCAACATTGAAAACAACGAGCTGCCAATTGCCAAGGAAGCTGAACGCGCTATTAAGAGTGGCCCGCCGGTGTTGCAGCGATATCTCAGCTTCTGGGTGGCGAATCTGGTTGACCGGATGTGGCTGGTGCTGAGTGTGATTCTGGTGGTGCTGCTGCCACTGTCACGCATCTTGCCGCCGCTGTACACCTTTCGGGTGCGGTCACGCATTTTCAGGTGGTACAGCCAGTTGCGTGACATTGAGGTGCGCAGTGACAACGAAGACCGTCATGCGCTGATGCGGGAGCTCAATGACCTTGAAAGCAAGGCTGAAAAAGTGACTGTGCCGTTGTCCTATACCGACGAGCTGTATGCGCTGCGCAGCAACATTCATCTGGTGCGTAAAAAACTTTTGCGCACAGAAACGGTAAACACCCTAATTTCAGACTGACGGGCGACCCTGAACGCTGTTACGCACAGCCACCTGAGCCACGCTGTCAAGAGCGCCGTCCAGCAAGCCGTGATCTGAAATGACCCTGAAACAATTTTGCAATACCAGTTGCTCAAGCATGCGGTTCGTCATGGAATGGCTGCGACCATCCGAAGAGGTGAACATGAAAAGTGTTCTATACGGGCTGATCCAGGTTAGCTGCGCCCGCAGCCAGTGGCCGTAAGCCACCATGTCAACCCAGGTGCCAAGCAGAAGGTTCGTTGCGTCAGACGTTAAAGCAGCTGATGGGTTGCTGACACCTGGTTTAGCGATGGGACGGGTGGGCTCCGGTGCCGTGTCTGCAAAATCCATAAAACCTGATTGCTGCGCTTCTGTTGGCTGCAGCCAGGTCTGACTGTCTGCCAGCGCGTCGCCCATGGCAAAAGCATCCGCCAGGCCACCGCTGTTAACGGTTGATCGCCCAGCCTTTTCAGGCGGTGCAGCCAGCGCCTGCTGGTGCAAGCGCATCAGCTCGTCAAAAAAAGGCTTCGACTGGGACAGAGGGAAATCAATCGTCAGCAGCCCTTCACGCACCTTGTTAAGCATATCGGGAATGATTTTCAGTAGCCGCTTGCGCTGCCGCGAGGCCAGGTCGGGGTTCAAGCTCCACAACATGTCGCCCAAAGCAAGGCTGTAAACCGCTTGTTGCTGATAGGCCGTGTCGCCCTGCATCACCAATCGCTCTTTGGCAACGACCTGCGCCCATGGACCGGTCATAAACGCTGCCAAGGTGGCATTGCCCACAACAAAGTCAGGCCTCTGCCGAATTTCCAGTGCAATTTTTTCAGCCAGCAAATTACGCTGCTCAGCCTGTATCAGGGCATGCACCGCCAGCTTTTGAGCCGCTGCAACAGCCTGATTTTTGAGGGCCAAACGGTCTTCAAAGTCTTGCAAGCGACCTGCAAAGTCCTGGGCTACCAGAATCTTGTCATGCAACAACGGTTTGAATGTAGCTTGCAGGTCATGCAGGAATTCGGCAAAACCGATGTCGTCCTGACTCGCAAAGGCCAGGCTTTTTGCGGTGATGACTTCCAGCAAGCGCCGGGCGGGATGGTTTTTATCACTGAAAAACTGGGGGTCGGCGGTGCCAATGCGCAAAAACGCTGGTTCTGCATCACTGATCACTTGACGGATCTGGGGCAACAGCCGTTCGTCAGCACCAAGCTGTTCGATCATCAAGCCCACCACCTCAATGGCCAGTAACTGGCCCAGGCTACGTGATTGATTTTTTAAACTTTCACGCACAAGCGCTACGTTCGAAGGCGTTGCGGGAAGCTGAGCCGTGCGGTGCAACTGACCTGCACTGTTTTGCTTCAGTTCAGCCAAAGCTAACAAAGGCGCTGACATGCTGGGTGAAAAAGAAACCCGCGCCCCATGCATTGCTGCCAATGGGTCATGGCTGTTGGCGCTGTCGTCAATCAATTCAGACAGGTCTGCGCTCCAGGTATTGAAGGTATCGTTGTAGTCACCCGTCAACAATCGGTGCAAGTGGTCCAGCGTCAGAAGTTTTTCGCGACCCATAGGCAGGCCCGGCTGCATCGGTTGTTGTGCTGATAGCGGCGTCGCATATACCTCGGGCTGGGCCAGGTCACGGTTCAGAGCGCCTGAACCGTGCGCGCGCTCTGATGCTGAAATTCGCCTCGGCTCTTCAGGGGACAGCAACACCGCATAACCTGCCAATTGCACGCCATGCATTTCAAGCAGTTGGTCCAGCTTTACATACAGCGATTGCAGCAATTCACCCAAGATCTGACCGCCATAGATCAACCAGCGGGTTTTAACCCCCGACTCAATCGGTAGCGCTTGCAACACCTGAATGAGTGCATTTGAATAGACTTCAGGCCGGAGTGGATTCATATTTGCCCTGACCACCGTCAACCCTTGAGCCGAACTCAGCCGAGCTGACAGGCCCGCCAAACCCGCCTCCGAAACAAGCAACAGCGTTTGCGTCAGCCGGGCCTCGTCCAGAGTGTCTCGCACTTGGTCGTCACCCATCAGTTCAAGATCCTGAAACCGCAGCGAGGATGCTTTGAAACCGGGCCTGCCAGAACGCTGACCTCCTGCGTGAAGGCTCGCAACCTGGATCTCGGAATCTATCGCCCGAGCCAATTTTTCGGCAAAGCCCCGTTCAATCTCTGCCTGGTGCTTTTTGAGTGCCAGCCAGGCATCGTGTATCTGGTTTTTTTCATGAATGACTGCTGGCGCTGTCGATTTCTCGAAAAGCAAGTCGCACAAAATTGCGTGCCAGCGTTTGGCCATGAGAGGCGCTTGCTGCAAAGCTTCTTCAAGACAGGCTTGGTACGCTATCGGGCTGGGTTTTAAAGTTACCGTCATTGGATAAGTCTAAAGCACATCCTGCTTACCGTGTATCAGCATTTTTCCAGAAACCATCCCCTCTTGGTGCGACGATTGACGCTTGAAACCGATTCAGGACGGTCTGCCTGTACCTCGATCTGAAACAGATGCAGCCACTGGTTATCAATCAGGTGTTTGACCACTTCATGCTTGGCAATAATGCTGTCAATCGCACCTTGTGGCGCTTGAATGAACACACTCAGGCGCAGCGGCGTGTGCTGCCACTGGCTGCCATCATGCAGCGACTGCATGGGCAGGCCAATGCGCAAATCCCCGCCATTGCCTTCAAACACGCCGAGCCTGCCACCCACCACGTTGTGCAGCACCTTGTTGCCACTGCCGTATTTGGCGTTGTCAACCACGCTGGCGTAGTACTGCATGTTGATCCAGTTGGTCACCACCATCGGCGCCGTCATGATGAGTTCCAGCACACCCAGCGTTGGGTCTGCTGCGTAGTCGTAGTCGTGTAAAAAGGCGCGTCCTGCCAGGTTCAGGTGCTGGCTGCGCTGGCGTGGCGCGACGATAAAAGCCGCATTGTTGGCCAAGCCCCATTCAGGCCTCACTTGCGCCCAGTCGTTGGCACGGGACTTGATACTTAGCGCGAGCTGCGCGTCATCTTTGGCCAGATGCGCCAGGCCCAAAGCGGGGGCGCGCTCTGCCCGCGCGCGCTGGCCCGCCTTTGCCAGTGCGGCATTCAAACCAATCAGATCATTGGAATGGCTGGCAGGCAACAGGTCAGTGTCATACAGCGCCAGAGAGTCGGTGGTGGTGTTGTGCATCCCGCCCAAAAACCAGGTGGTGTCGGGGATGGCGATGTTTTTAGACATCAACGCGGCGCGCACTGACACGTCATTCAATAGTGCCGCCAGCGCCCGCGCATTGACCTCACCTGTTTGCCCACCGCATGCGCCGCAGTCCAGCCCCGCTGCATGAGGGTTGTTGGCTGTCTGACTGCCGTGGCCTGCCAGCAGAACGATGCGGGCAAAGTCTTTTGTCACGCCGATGGCGCCCAAAATGCCTGCAGCCATGTTGCAGCGCGATTGCAGCTCTGCCTCAGGCGAAATGCCTGGCAGGTTTTGCAACCGTGGCCGGGTGGCCAGCACTTCGTCATCTGTCAATCCGGTTTGCTCTACCGTGTGCGGGGTGGCGTAGCTGGGAAGTGTGTTTTTAAGCAGCTTGCCGGCATACAACATGCCGCAGGTTTCAACAAAACTAAAGCCGCTGCTGGCTGTGCTACGAAAGGTTTGCAGCGTGCTGCGCCACTGCAAACCCTGCTTGCGTTTTTTGGCGATCACTTCACCCAGTGAGGGTGAATCGCATTCATCAGTCACGCAGCGGCTGGATGCCAGCAGGCCCGGCAATTGTGGCCGCGTCAGGGCCGTGCCGGTCGGTGAGTATGAAATGAACAAACCAAAAAAACCTGCAAAACCGCGCGTTTGCACGGTGGCACTGCTAGCCTCCAGGGCGCGGCGAAAGACTTCAGAACGTAGGTCGATGCAAAAAATAGCTTGTACAGTCGTTGGTGACACGACAGTCGGCGCGTTCATCAAGCCTTTGCACAACGGTTGCTGGTATGAAAGCTCCAAAGCATTTTGAAGCAGCCAATCATTCCTGTTTTCAGTGTCAATTGATGCTTTAGCCCTTTCATTTGATGCGTAAAAAGCTATCCATTTAGGAGCAAGTTGCGTGTTTTTGAGGTCTTGTAACAGCAACCATTCCCAGCCGATCCGAATCGCCAGCAGCTCAATGAGGTCGTCATCATCCGTTTGGCCAGGCACTGTGCCAAGTCGCGCCTGCCAGCGCTTGTAGGCGCACCACGAGGCCCAGCCGTTGATGCTCATCAAGAGCGCCGTGTAGTAGTCGGTGCAGTGCTCAGATTTCAACCCAAGTGCCTGGGTAGCCGCAGCTATCAACTCGCGCGGGTTTTGCGGCAGTGCAGCAGCTTTCCGGCTAAAACCCGAGTAGCCCATCAGCAAGGCTGTGCTGTGGTCGTTGGCCAGTTGCCGGGCCCAACTGGCATACAGGCCGACACGCTCAGGATTCCACGCGGCCTGGCTGACATCAAAGTACGCTGCGCAGTGCTGGCTGATCTGGTGGGTGACAAAGTCAACCCACGCCATCGAATGGCTCAGGTCGCGCTGGCTGTCAGCCAGTGTGGTGACCAGCGGTTGCTTTGCTGGGCCCTGTCTGTCCGCATTCAGGCCATCGATCAGTTCATCGACTTTGCAATCAGTTTGCGCAGCATCAATGGCGGCCTGCAAATCTGCCTTCGTCAAACGGCCAGCTTGCCATTCAGCTTTGTAAAATGAACGCGGCATGACCATTGCAGTTCCAGACAACTGACCCAGCTGTCTTGCTACCTCCGCAATGGGTTGCTCTACAAAGCCCCAGTACGGGTTGACAGCAATAAACTGATCGAGCGGCCAGGTGGGTGCAATGCGCTTGCAGGCTTGTGTGACGCTGGCTTCAAGGCTTGCAAAATCAAGCGTTTGAAACGCTGGTTTTTCAATGACAGTGGTCATGGTCAAAATTCCTTTTGATGGTTGGTTGATTTGCCAGAAAGCTTGGCAGGCCAGATACGAAAAGTCATGCGGGTGAACCATTCGTCCAGATACAGCCCAGCATAAAACCAGGGGTACAAACGGCTGGCAACAGTGCCGTGGGCGCGCGCGCGTATGAGGCACTGCATGGCAAACAACAGCGTGAAACACAGCATCACCCAGACAAGATCAAAGCTGTTGGCAATGCTTTCAGGCACATCGACCAGCCAGCCAAACAAATGGTGCAAACCAAAGTAGGCAAACGCCACACCAAACGCGCCCAGCATCATGCCCAGCGGCCACAGCCCCCCGAGCTGCAAAGCTTGTGCAGTGAGCAGTGGCGCAATGGCCAGGGAAATGATGGCCGCCAGCACCCAGATCGACGTGAACTGACCAACCGCCACACCCCACAACATACCCGCTGCTGCCACCATGACCAGCCCGCATGCAGCACCAATGACCATCATGCTAATCGTCATTGGCTCGGGCGCTGGCGTCATGGCTTTGAGCCGTGCTTGTTCCACCGCACCACCGGCTGCCAAAAACGCATGTGCCTTGTAAAGCGAATGCGCCACCAAGTGCAGCAGCGCCAGCTCGTATGCCCCCAAGCCGCACTGCATCAACATAAAACCCATTTGCGCGCAGGTAGACCAGGCAAGCATGACCTTGACACTGATGCGGGTCATCATCACCAGCGCAGCCACGGCAGCTGTCACGCTGCCCACCACCACCAGCAGCGTTTGCGCGCCAGCCACATCAGCCACCAGCGGACTCAGGCGAATCAGCAAAAAACCGCCCAAATTCACAATACCAGCGTGCAGCAAGGCGGACACGGGCGTGGGCGCTTCCATTACCTGAATCAGCCAGCCGTGTACAGGCAGTTGTGCGCATTTGAGCAAGGCGCTCATGACAATGAATAACACCGCCGCTTGAAGCGCCAGCGGATACGCTGTCAGTGCCTGCGCCTTGGCGACGACCTGGTCAATCTGCAGGCTACCCAAAGTCATGACGATCAAGGCAATGCCCGCAAACAGACACAAATCGCCCAGCCTGCTCGCCAAAAACTTTTTGTGTGCCGCGATCATGGCCGCCGGCCGGTGACTGAAAAAAGTCAGCAACTGGTGCAGCGCCAGACTGGTGGCCAGCCAGGCAACAGCCAGCACCGCCAGGTTGTTGGTGACCACCACTACCACCACGGCGGCCAGCGTCGCCATCAGCCAGCGCACATATCGCGCTTGAGAACGATCACCACCCATGTAGGTCTGCGAATAGCGGGTGATAACCCAACCAATAAATGCCACCAACAGCAGCACGATGCAACCCAGCGCATCAGCGCGCAGGCTGTAGATGATCAAAGGTCCGGCAAAAACCAAAATGGCCAATGACGCAGCCGCCAAGCCCAAGGCCATCGCCGTGCAAGCCCGCGCCTCACGCCAGTTGGCTGAAAAAGCCGCCCCTAGATAAAGCAGAGGGACTGCCATCAGCAAGCCAAAGCGCAGCGGCTGTAAGTAGTCAGGTGAAACCAGCAAGACAAGCTCCTTTTTGTTCGACACGGTAACTTTGCCTGTTTAAGTTAATTCTGTAAAATACATATTAAAGTTAAATATGTTCTGTTTTTAAGATCAATGCATCACCATGTCGCGTTTGAACTATCACCATCTTCACTACTTTTGGGCTGTTGCCAAAGAGGGCAACCTCACGCGCGCCGCACTGCAGCTACATGTGTCGCAATCCGCGTTGTCGACCCAAATCAAGCAGTTGGAAGACCAGCTGGGCCAAGCACTTTTCACCCGTGAAGGTCGAGTTCTGCAATTGACTGAAGCGGGGCGTGTGGCATTGACCTATGCTGATACGATTTTTGAAACAGGCCATGAACTGACCGCGTTGCTGCGGGATGGAAAACGCCTGGCAAGGCAGGTGCTGCGCATCGGCGGTGTGGCCACGCTGTCGCGGAATTTCCAGGAGAACTTTGTCAAGCCGCTGCTCAAGCGTGACGATGTTGAACTGGTGTTGCAGTCTGGTGGCCTGGACGAGCTGCTGACCCGTCTTGCCGTACACAACCTGGACGTGATACTGAGTAACCGCAAAGTCCACGCCGATACACAGCACCCGTGGCTCTGCAGGCGTATTGCGCGCCAGCCGGTGAGCCTGGTGGGCAAGCCCAGAACCAAGGCCAAGGCGTTCAGGTTTCCGCAAGAGTTGGCCGAGCAGCCGCTACTGCTGCCAGGCCGTGACAGCGACATTCGCGCAGGTTTTGATGTGCTGTGCGAGCAACTCGGCCTGCGCTATCAGGTGCTGGCCGAGGTAGACGACATGGCCATGCTGCGCCTGCTGGCGCGCGACTCGGGCAACGTGGCGCTGCTACCCACCGTGGTGGTGCAAGATGAATTGAAAAGCGGCAAACTGCAAGAGTACTGCGTCGTGCCGCAGCTGCATGAAAATTTTTATGCCATCACGGTCCAAAGGCACTTTGAGCCGCCGCTGTTGAAAACTCTTTTAAGGCGGTCTGAGGCTGAGGTGTTGGGAGTCGCTTAAAGCCCGAGTGATTTCCAGCCTGGCAAACCCAGCTTTTCCAGCGTGGCAATGTTCACGTCAAAAATCGCACCAGCATCTGGGAAAGCATGCACTGCCCGTGCCACACTTTCCTCACGCAACAAATGCAAGATGGCAAACGGTGCACGATTCGTGTAGTTGCTGATGTCCTCTGGCTCAGTGCCTTCAAACTGAAAATGTGGGTGAAAACTGGCGAGTTGAATGATGCCTTCCAGCTCGTGCTCGTCCACCACACCTTCGGCCACTTCAATAAAATCATTGAAGTCCATAAAATCGTCAAACAGCGTAGGGTGAATCAGCAACGTGGTGTCTGTCTCGCTCGCCGGTGTGGCCACCAGAAAGTCAAGCTCGCGATCCAGTTCCTCCAGCAAGTCATCGGCATGTCGAGCCTTGCTGACGACCAGGCGGACCTGGTTTTTAACGTAGACAGCCTTCGCGAAAGGGCAAAGGTTCAGGCCAATCACAGCGGCCTCTAGCCAATGACGGGTTTGCGCGAGAACGGCTTCGTCCGTCATCGCCACACGCATTCCCCGCTTCCGTCCCCGAGCTGCAAGCAGGGGCCGTGGAACCGGCTTTGCCGGGCCACAGGCGCAGCGGCCCCCTCGGGGGGAAGGAAGCTACAAAAAGTGAGCGACCGTGGGGGCAACATTTATTTCAGCGCTTTGTAGCGCATGCGCTTTGGTTTTGCGCCCTCTTCACCGAGTCGCTTCTTCTTGTCCGCCTCATATTCCTGATAGTTGCCATCAAAGAACGTCCACTGGCTATCGCCTTCTGCCGCCAGAATGTGCGTGGCAATGCGGTCAAGAAACCATCGGTCGTGACTGATGACCATCACCGAACCGGCAAACTCCAGCAGCGCATCTTCGAGCGCGCGCAGGGTTTCAACGTCCAGGTCGTTTGATGGCTCGTCAAGCATCAGCACATTGCCGCCGGCAATCAGTGTTTTAGCCAGGTGCAAGCGCCCGCGCTCGCCACCTGACAGGGTGCCGACGCGCTTTTGCTGGTCACCGCCGTTGAAGTTGAAGCGGCCTGCATACGCACGGCTAGGCATCTGAAACTTGCCGACATTCAAAATATCCAAACCGCCCGAGATGTCTTCCCACACCGTCTTTTCATTCGCCAAATCGTCACGGTTCTGGTCAACGAAGGCCATGCGCACGGTCGAGCCCTTGATGACTTCGCCGCTGTCTGGCAACTCTTTGCCAGCGATGAGCTTGAAGAGCGTTGACTTGCCGGCACCGTTCGGGCCGATGATGCCGACAATCGCGCCTGCTGGCACGGTAAAGCTCAAATCATCAATCAGCACCCGGTCGCCGAATGATTTGGTGACGTTTTTAAATTCAATGACCTGGGCACCCAGACGCTCGGCCACCGGGATGAAAATTTCGTTGGTTTCAACACGCTTTTGGTATTCAAAATCGCTGAGTTCCTCAAACCGTGCCAGGCGGGACTTGCTCTTGGCTTGGCGCGCTTTCGGGTTTTGACGTGACCATTCCAGCTCTTTTTTCAGGGCCTTGGCTCGGGCTTCTTCGCCCTTTTGCTCTTGCGCCAGGCGTTCGCCCTTTTGGTCGAGCCAGCTGCTGTAATTGCCCTTCCACGGGATGCCGTGGCCACGGTCGAGTTCCAGAATCCACTCTGCTGCGTTGTCCAGAAAGTAGCGGTCGTGGGTAATAGCCACCACGGTGCCGCTAAAGCGCTGTAAAAACTGCTCAAGCCAGTCGACAGATTCCGCGTCCAAGTGGTTGGTCGGCTCGTCAAGCAGCAGCATGTCGGGCTTGCTCAGCAGCAGGCGGCACAGTGCCACACGGCGCTTTTCACCGCCAGACAGCACGCTGATTTTGGCGTCCCATGGGGGCAGGCGCAACGCGTCAGCCGCGATTTCTAACTGGTGTTCAGAGTCTGTGCCAGACGTGGCAATGATCGCTTCAAGCCGCGCTTGTTCCGCAGCCAGCGCATCAAAGTCTGCGTCGGGTTCGCCATAGGCTGTGTAAACGGCCTCTAGCAAGCCTTTGGCGGCAAACACCGCGCCCATGCCGTCTTCCACGCTTTCGCGCACGGTGTGTGCGTCGTTCAGCTTGGGTTCTTGCGGCAAATAGCCGATGTTCAAACCCGGCATCGGGGTGGCTTCACCTTCAATTTCCTTGTCAAGCCCCGCCATGATTTTTAACAGCGTGGACTTGCCTGAGCCGTTCACGCCCAGCATGCCGATCTTGGCGCCAGGGAAAAAGCTGAGCGACACATCTTTGAGAATGTGGCGTTTGGGCGGCACGATTTTGCCGACCTTGTTCATGGTAAATACGTACTGAGCCATTTGGAATCGTCTTTAGAAGTAAAAAAATGCGGAACTTGGGGCGGCCGTTTTCAGCGTCCCGTTTTTGCTCACAACCTTCTATTATCGTTCCGTGAGACAATAAAGATGTTGTGGGCTCCAGTTACCTGCAACATTTGGGCACTTTTCGGGTTTGTTATTCCAAACTTCCCGCACAAGTTTTCTGGCCCGACTTTTTGACCCCATCTGCCTATCACTGGCGGGTTGCTCTTGAACCAGAGTGCCCAACAGGCCGATCAAAAATGCGAAATGCGTCCTAGAGGCGCAATAACAATGACCTTTGAAGAATTGAACTTGGCTCCGGCCATCCTGAAAGCCGTGCTTGAGCAGGGCTACGACACCCCCACTCCCATCCAGGCACAAGCCATTCCCGCCGTTTTGGCCGGTGGCGACTTGCTGGGCGGTGCGCAAACCGGCACGGGTAAAACCGCAGCCTTTGTGCTGCCGATGCTTCAGCGCCTGAGCAACGAGCCACGACTGACCAACCGACGCGGCGTCAACGCCGTACGCTGCCTGATCATGACACCCACACGTGAGCTGGCCGCACAGGTTGAAGAAAGCGTTCGTCTGTACGGCAAATATTTGGAGCTGACATCCATGGTGATGTTTGGCGGTGTGGGCATGGGCGCACAAATTGAAAAACTGCGCCGCGGCGTTGACATACTGGTGGCCACCCCAGGCCGCCTGCTGGACCACGCAGGCCAGGGCACGCTGGATTTGGGCCAGGTACAGGTGCTGGTGCTGGACGAAGCCGACCGCATGCTGGACATGGGCTTTATCCATGACATCAAAAAAGTATTGGCGCTGGTGCCCAAGCAAAAGCAGACGCTGCTGTTCTCAGCCACCTTCAGCAACGAGATTCGCGACCTGGCCAACGGCCTGCTGCGCGACCCGCTGCACATCCAGGTCACGCCGCGCAACACCACGGTTCAGCGCATCACGCAAACCATTCACCCGGTAGGCCGCGCGAAAAAGAAAGCGCTGCTGACCCACATCATCAACGAGCACAACTGGAGTCAGGTGCTGGTGTTCACGCGCACCAAGTTTGGCGCCAACAACGTCGCCGAGCACCTGACCAAAAACGGTATTGAAGCCCTTGCCCTGCACGGCAACAAGAGCCAAACCGCTCGTACCCAGGCGTTGCAAGGCTTCAAAGACGGCACGATACGCGCGCTGGTAGCGACTGATATTGCAGCACGCGGTATTGACATTGACGAGTTGCCGCACGTGGTGAACTACGAAATTCCAAACGTCAGCGAAGACTAC
The DNA here is from genome assembly GCA_044378095.1 of Polaromonas sp. Taxonomy (GTDB): domain Bacteria; phylum Pseudomonadota; class Gammaproteobacteria; order Burkholderiales; family Burkholderiaceae_C; genus Polaromonas. The sequence goes on along the minus strand of JBILXX010000049.1, from coordinate 10,412 downwards.
GTGCACCGGATTGGCCGCACCGGCCGTGCCGGCAACAGTGGTGAAGCCGTCAGTTTGGTGTGCCTGGATGAAGAAGGCTTCATGCAGGACATTGAGCGCTTTACCAAGCAAAACATTGAAGTCGTGAAAGTGCCAGGTTTTGAAGCCGACCCAGACGAGCGCGCCGAGCCATTAGCGATGGGTCGCCAGACCATTTGGGGCGGCCTGGGCAAACCGCCCAGCCGTGACGTGATGCAGGCTGCGGCCAAAGCAGCACGCAGCGAGATGATGACCCGCATCCGTGAAACCCGCGCTGGTCAGCCTGCGCGTGGCAATTCTGGTGGTGGTGGACGCGGTGGTAACCCGGGAGCCGGTCGGGGTCGTGCGCCCACCGAAGGCGGTGGTGATAACCGTGGCGAAAGCAGCGGCAACTTTGGCCGCGGCCCACGCACCCCCAACCCGGGGCAGCCACGGCAAAACTCAGGTTACGGCGCTGGCAATGGTGCCCCGCCTCGCGGCGAGCGCCGCCCGCAAGCGCCACGCCCACCGCGTGACAGCCAGCCACGCATGCCGCGCGATGAAGTCCAACGCCAGGACCCGCGCGGCCCCCGCGTTGACATGGGCGAGCAGCGCAACGACTTCGATGAACGCCAACCCACCAGCCATGTGTCTGCAGGCTTTCCCTCATCGGGACTGCCCGCACGCGGCGGTGGCGGTGGTGGCCGGGGCGGTAACCGGGGTGGAAGCGGTGGCAATCGCAGCGGAGGCGGCAACTGGGGCGGCGGCGGTTCGCGTTCAGGCGGTGGCGGCCGGGGTGGGTCGGGCGGCGGATTTCAGCGCTGATCGGATTGCTGGATAAATCGCAGTTAAAAAAGCAGCTTTGGGCTGCTTTTTTGCATTTTTATCTGCCTCTTAGATCTGTAAACCAATAAATTCAGTCGTAAACAGCTATTTCATTTGTAGCAAATATTCACAAGCATTTGAAACCGGACATCCCATGAATTCAACATCAAACAGCCCTGACAGCATGCGTGTTGCGCTGGTGGCTGGTGCAACAGGCCTCGTCGGGCAAGCAGTTTTAAAGCTTTTGCTGGCTGATACACGTTACAGCACCGTTCATGTCATCGGGCGGCGCGCGCCAGATGTGCAGCACACCAAGCTGGTTGTCCATATCAGCCAATCGCTGACGGACTGGGCCTGCTCTGCGGTCGATGACGTGTTCATCGCCTTGGGCACAACCATCAAAGTTGCTGGCAGCAAGGCGGCTTTCAAAGCCCTTGACGGCGATGCGGTGGTGGCCATCGCCAGCGCCGCCAAAGCCGCAGGTGCTACCCGCCTGTCCGTGGTCAGCGCCATGGGTGCCAGTGCGCAGTCCGGTGTTTTTTACAACCAGGTCAAGGGTGAAATGGAAAATGCTGTCAGCGCACTGGGCTTTGAAACATTGGTCATTGCCCGCCCGTCGCTGCTGACGGGCAACCGCGATGCCCTGAAGCAGCCTGAACGGGTCGCTGAAAAACTGTCGTTGCTGGCGTTTAAATTCCTCAAGCTGATCATCCCTGCCAACTATCGCGCCATCCATGCCAGCAGTGTGGCCCAAGCCATGGTTCATGGATTGCAAACATCAGGCAAAGGTCGGCATGTTCTTTTGTCAGGGGCCATGCAAAATCAGGATGCCAGCACACCCATTCGCACTTAACACCCGCCCAACATGAACAAACCACCCAACAGCAATATTCACTTCGACCTGACCCATAAAGTTTGCATCGTGACCGGTGGTGCACAGGGCATTGGCCAGGCTTGTGCGGAGCGGTTTGCACGCGAAGGTGCCAGGGTTGTCATCGCCGATACAGACGATCTCAGGGGCGCGGAACTGGCGCAAACACTTGAGGCCACCTTTGTTCACTGTGATGTAGGAGACAAAGCGCAAGTCGACGCGCTGGTGGCGAAAACCATCGCTACGCATGGCCGTATTGATGTGCTGGTCAATAACGCAGGAATTTTCAAAGCTGCCAATTTTCTGGATGTGACCGAGGCCGACTTTGATGCCGTGTTGCGCGTTAACCTGAAAGGCGCGTTTTTAACAGGCCAGGCCGTTGCACGCGAGATGGCCAAATCCGGCGGTGGCAGCATCGTCAACATGAGCTCGGTCAATGGCGTGCTGGCCATCCCCAACATTGCCAGCTACAACGTCAGCAAAGGCGGAATCAACCAGCTCACCCGCGTGATGTCGCTCGCGCTGGCAGATGCAAATATTCGCGTCAATGCCGTTGCGCCTGGCACGATTGCGACTGAACTGGCTGCCAAAGCGGTACTGACCAGTGACGAAGCCAGGAAAAAAATAATAAGCCGCACGCCGCTCAAGCGATTGGGCAGTCCAGAAGAAATCGCCGATGTTGTGGCGTTTTTAGCCAGCGATGCTGCCAGCTACATGACAGGCGAAATTGTGGTGGTCGATGGTGGCCGAATGGCGCTGAACTACGCCGTCTGAAAACATCGTGCCACGCACCCGCAATCAAATGGTTTCGCGCAACTTTTGTACCTGCCGATTCACCACACGAGCCGCTATCATCCACTTGGCGCGGCTCATCCAGCCCATCTGCAGTTGCGGGTTTTCATTGCTCGAATAAAACTGCTCTGGATCATTCGCAACACCCCAGTCATGGGTGGGCATGCTGCCAGGGTCAGCACTTGAATACTGGCCATGCGCGTTTTTCAGGCCGTTCCAGAAACGGTCACCCAGCTTGTGAATACCATAACCCAGGCTGATGTTTTGCCGAGCCAAAAGCGTCAATGCATGCGCTTCCAGAATCGAGTCTGTCACGTAAGAGTCGGTCTGCACCCAGCGTTCTTGCAAGTAAACCTCACCTACCGCATGGGTGATGGTGCTTTGCCCAACGTCAATGATGCCGTGCAAAAACGCCCCTGGCAACGACACAAAACGCAAGCGCGCGGGCACACCGACACAGCGCAGCAGCGCAACAAACAAAGTGCCTTTGGTGTGGCAGTCGCCATGACCGCTTTTGAGCACCGACACGGCAGGCACATGGCTAAAACCCGCCACGCAGCCGAAAGGCATGGCCTTGACGAAATCATGAATCAGAATGGCTTTTTTAACATCGGTCGGGGCCAGTTGGGTGATGCGCATGGCCTGAATTCTGAGCCTTGAATCATCCAGGTCCAGCAGCGCGGTTGAGCTCACCCAGTTGGAAGGGTTATCTACAGTTGGCTGAGTGGGCTTGAGTGATGTTGACATCTTGGTTCAGTGTAGACCTTAAAAATCCAATATGAAACTGTTCACCAGCTCATCCAATGAGCAGTTCAGCACGCACCTCATGTCATAACGGACAGACGAGCTAAATTTGAAAACTGGCAAAGATCCTGGTAAGTCAGGCGAGGTTTTTTTATAAACATCGTTTGATTAAAATTCCAGTATGACGCATGCACAAGACACCTTGAGCCAATGGCTTGAACAAAGCGATGCGGCACGCGCACGCATGCTGGCAGGCGGCGGCAAGCCGGGGTTGGCAGGCTCTGAACACTTCACCGGCAGAACCGGGCTGGAACAAATGCAGGCCATGCTTGACGGCCGCATGCCCTACCCGCACATTGCTGAAACAATGGACTTTGCGCTGGTTGAAATTGAAGCCGGCAAAGCCGTCTTTCAGGGCACGCCTCAGCTCAAACACTACAACCCGCTCGGCTCGGTTCATGGCGGCTGGTATGCCACCTTGCTGGACTCAGCCGTCGGCTGTGCAGTCCACACCATGATGCCGACAGGCCGAGGCTACACCACCGCAGAGCTGAGTGTGAACATCGTGCGTGCCGCCTCCCACAAAAGCGGCCCGCTGCGCGCCATCGGCACCGTGATTCATTGCGGCAAACAACTGGCCACCGCTGAGGGTCGTATCATCGGGCCAGATGGCAAGCTCTACGCCCACGCCACCACGACTTGCCTGGTGTTTGAGATGGCAAGGTAAAACCTCAACCCTGGACATCAAGCCCAAATGCGACTCCTTCACACCATGCTCCGCGTTGGCGACCTGCAACGCTCGATTGACTTTTACACCCAGGTCCTCGGTATGCAATTGCTGCGCCGGTCTGAAAACCCGGAATACAAATACTCGCTGGCGTTTGTGGGTTATGAAGGCAACCCGTCGCAGGCTGAAATTGAGTTGACCTACAACCACGGCACTGACCGCTACGACTTGGGCACCGCCTATGGCCATATCGCCCTGGGCGTGCCGGATGCCTATGCGGCTGTTGAGAAAATCAGGGCGGCGGGCGGCAACGTGACGCGCGAGGCGGGCCCCGTCAAGGGCGGCACCACCGTGATCGCTTTTGTTACCGACCCAGACGGCTACAAAATTGAACTGATTCAGCGGATCGAAGGCGGCGCAGGCGCTGGGCTGCGGTAAACCGCACCAACGTGAGGCCACCTTGTTTAGTAGCTATATTTTCAGGAGCTGCTTGCACGCGAATTGATTGGCATGCAGCCCTAATTGATGGTGAAAAGGCCTAAATCATTCCAGTCGGCGTCTGAAGACCAGACGATCAGGCTCAGACAGCGACGCTTCAAAAACATAGCCTTCAGCATTGAAGGCCTGAAGTTTTTTAACGGTGTTCACTTTCTTGTCAATCGCGTAACGCACCATCAGCCCCCGCGCCCGCTTGGCGTGAAAGCTGATGATTTTGTATTGGCCGTTCTTGTAGTCTTCAAACACACAGCTCACGACACGGGCTTTGAGCGTCTTCAAGTCAACCGCCTTGAAATACTCCTCACTGGCCAAGTTCACGACGACGGGAGATGTGTCAAGCGCGACCCATTCGTTCAGGTAAGCTGAAATCTGCGAGCCCCAAAACTGGTAAAGATTGCTGCCCTTGTCGGTGCCAAGAGCCGTTCCCATTTCAAGCCGGTACGGCTGCATCCAGTCCAGCGGCCGCAGCACACCGTACAGGCCACTCAATATACAAACGTGCTCTTGTGCCCAGTCAAGCTGCGCGGCGCTCAAGGTTTTGGCGTTCAGCCCCTCATACACATCGCCGTTGAAGGCCAGAACGCTCTGCTTTGAATTTTTGGCCGTGAATTTTTTAGACCATGCCTGGTAGCGCGCTACGTTCAAGCCAGACAGCGCGTCAGACAGCTTCATCAAACTGCTGATGTCTTGCGGCGTTTTGGTTTTTAAAACGTCAATCAGTTCTGCCGATTGCTTGACGAACAAAGGCTGGGTATGGGTGCTGACTTGCGGCGGCGTGTCGTAGTCCAGGGATTTGGCGGGGGAGAGTAAAAAGAGCATGGTGCGCACAGTGAGATGAAAAAGACAGGTCTTACTTTACCGCTAGGAGCCCAACGCAAACTTGGCAAATCTGCATGATTACGATATAGTAAATCGATTACGGATAGTAGAACCTGCGAGACCTGCCAAATGACCACCCCGCCCACACCCTTGCCCCCACCTGCACCCATCCAGCAATTGCACCACTACGCCTACCGCGCCAAGGATGCCGAGGAGACGCGGCATTTTTATGAAGACATTCTGGGGCTGCCGCTTTTTCACATCATTCAGAGCGACATCGTGCCCAGCACGGGGGAATATTGCCCGTACATGCACTTCTTTTTCAGGCTGCAAGACGGCTCGTTCATTGCGTTTTTTGACCTGGGTGACGACGTGGCGGCGCTGCCTTCACCCAACACGCCGCTTTGGGTTAACCATGTGTCGTTTCGCGTCAACACGGTGGCGGAGCTCCTTGCCATGAAGACCCGACTGGAGGCCGAAGGCATTGAGGTGCTGGGCGTCACAGACCACCGCATTTTTAAAAGCATTTACTTTTTTGACCCCAACGGCGTGCGGCTGGAACTCACGGCGCAACTGGCCGATGACGTGCACATGCAAAAAGAAAGCACCAACGCCCATGCCCGCCTGGCCGAGTGGACCGCGCGCAAAGTCGCCTGGCGATCCGAACGGGCTGCGCAAGTCTGACCACAAGTCGCTATTAAATTAGGAGCTGCTTGCGCCCGTATTAATTGGTCAAAACTCCTAAAACACAGGTAAAAATGGCCAAAAACAGGCCCCTAAAGACATCTTTATGGTTCAAACGCCACCCAACTATCTGCAAGCCAGCTTTAGCAACGGTTATGAGTTTTCAAGCGGCTCGGGCTACCAGCTGCCTGAATACCCGTTCACACCGCCGCCTGAGCTGACGTTGAAACCGGTCATTCGGCACGACATCGTCATCGTCGGCGCAGGACTGGCCGGGTTGACATTGGCCTGCGCTCTGAACCAGTACGGCGTCAAAGCCCTCTTGCTGGACGAAGACAACACCGTGGGCGTCAAGGGTGCATCGTCGCGCGGCATTTGCTATGCGCAAAAAACACTGGAGATTTTCAAGCGCCTTGGCATTTACGACCGCATCGCAGCCAAGGGCGTGCAGTGGAGCGTCGGACGCACCTTTGCCGGGCATGACGAGGTGTATTCGTTTGATCTGCGCCAGCAAGCCACCCACAGCGTGAGCGAACAGCCGCCTTTCATCAACATCCAGCAGTTTTATGTGGAGGGCTTTCTGGTGGAGCAGCTCTACGCCGCCAGCCACAGAACGATTGACCTGCGCTGGCACAACCGCATCACAGCCTTTGAACAAAGCGCTGACGTCGCTACCCTGAGCATCACCACCCCCGCAGGGGACTACAAAATTGACGCCACGCATGTGATTGACTGCAGCGGCGCGCGCAGCCCGTTTCGCACTTGGGTAGCAGCCAGCGTTACCGCCAAAAAAGGCGACGACCGCTGGTGCATTGCCGATGTGCGCTTTAAAAACCCGCCCCCGGTGGAACGCCACACCTGGATAGAAGCGCCCTTTAACGAAGGCCGCGCCGTGTGGCAACACCTGATGGCTGACGGCGTGTGGCGCATTGATTACCAAATGCGGCCAGACGCTGACCCGGAAGAAGTCAGCCGTGAGGCCGTGGTGCGCGAACGAATCAATGGCCAACTGGGCCGCGTGATCGACCCCAGCGACTATGAAATTGTGTGGGTCGGCCCTTACGCCTACCGCAGCGAATGCCTGAACCAGTTGCGCCACGGCCGGGTGTTTTTTGTGGGTGACGCGGCGCATGTGGTCAGCCCGTTTGGCGCGCGCGGCGGTAACTCGGGTGTGCAGGATGCTGACAACCTGGCCTGGAAGCTGGCCGCCGTCGTGCGTGGCAAAGCGTCTGAAAAATTGTTAGGCAGTTACCACGACGAACGCCACGAAGCCGCCACGCAAAACGTGCAGGTCACCAACCGCACCGCGCGCTTTTTGCGCCCCGCCGACGGCATGGAGCGTGTCTTTCGCACCGCCGCCATCAGCCTGGCCAAGCGCCATGCGTTTGCAAGGCAACTGGTCAACACCGGCCGCATGTCAGCGCCCAATGTGTACAGCCGCTCCAAAGCTTGCCTGCCCACAGGCGGCCGCGCGCTGCAAAACGTTGCCTTGCAGTGGGCCGACGGCAGCGCGGGTGATGTGGCCGACCTGCTCCAGTGGGCGCAAGGCCGCTTGCTGCTGCTGGTGTTTGGCAGATTGCCGGTAAAGATCAAAAGCCATGTGCTGCACCTGATGACCCAGGCAGATTTGCGGTGTGTACAGGTGGTGCAACAGGCTCATCTGGCAAATACCAAAGAACACGTCATCGACCCGGCAGGCCATTTGTCAGACTGCGCAGGCAACGCGGCCTGGGCACTGCTGCGGCCCGACAGTTATATCGCCGCCACAGGCAACAGGTTTGATGAGGCGCTGGCGCAAGCCTGCCGGGCCGCATCAGGGGCAAACGGAGTCACAGCATGAAGAGCCAGCCCAATTTTGAAGACGCAGACCTGTTTTATGAAAGCCTGCTGGACGCGCACCAGGGCCTGAGCCGCGAGCAATCTGAAGCCCTGAACGCCCGGCTGGTGCTGATTTTGGCCAACGAGCTGGGCGGTACAAAGCACCTGGCGGCTTGCCTGGCGGCGGCGGTTGAGGCCAGATAACCCCGCACTTGCAAGCCGCTTAAAAAAAGCGCATTCTCTGTTTTACGTGTTGTCCATCCCGCCCGGCACGTTCAGGAGTTCCACCATGCGCTCTTCCCTCTTCAAACTGGTTTTGGCCCTACCGCTGGCAGTTGCAGCAATCCCCAACCTGTACGCCGCCACGGCACCCGCCTCCAGCGCCAGCAGCGCGCAAACCATCATCGACGCCATGACCAAAGCCAACGCGGCGGTGGTCGGTGTCAAGGTTGCTGCTGTCAAGGGCGCTCGCTCAGCCCAGACCCTGGGTTTGAACCGCAGTGGCTCGGGCGTGGTGATAGGTTCTGACGGCCTGATTTTGACCATCGGATACCTGATGCTGGAAGCCCAGCAAATTGAAATCATCACGCAAGAAGGCAAAACCCTCCCGGCTGTTGCCGTGGCCTACGACCTGGCCACCGGCTTTGGTCTCATCAAGCCGCTGCTGCCGCTGCGTGGTGTGGCCCCAGTGGCGCTGGGCAGCCAGCAAGACCTCAAACCCGGCGAGCCCCTGATGGCGGCCACAGGCGCCAGCGACAGCGACGAGGGCGGCGTCAGCATGACGCAACTGGTCAGCCAGCGGGCTTTTTCAGGCACCTGGGAATACCACCTCGACAGCGCCCTGTTCACCAGCCCGCCTGTCAGCTCCGGGCGCGGCAACCACAGCGGCGCACCGCTGTTTAACCGCAAAGGCGAGCTGATGGGCATTGGCTCGCTGTTCGTGATGGACGCATTGGGAGAGAACAAACGCGTCCCCGGCAACATGTTTGTACCCATCGATTTGCTCAAACCCATCCTGGCTGAAATGCAGCAACTGGGCAGCAGCAAGCAAAGCAATCGCGCGTGGCTGGGCGTCACGTCCAGCGACCAGGGCGGCCGCGTGCAGGTCGTACGCGTCAGCGAAGGCAGCCCGGCAGACGACGCAGGCCTGCGCCCCGGCTCCGTCGTGCAAGCCATTGACGGCGTGGAGGTGACCACGCTGGAAGCCTTTTACAAAAAGCTCTGGGCCCGCGACACGCCCGAGCAGCCGGTGAAACTCACCATCCGCGAAGGCGATGAAGTCAAAACCATCGACATCAAGCCCCAAAACCGCATGCAGAGCCTGAAAAAGCCAGCAGGAATCTGATTTTGGCTGTTTTTAGGCCGTTTTCGGGCTTGTTTTAGGGCTCTAGCCCAATGAATACGGGCGCAAGCAGCTCCTGAATTTATAGCAGTCTCAATAACTTAGCGTGTCCAGCAAAGTCTGTATAAGCAATTAGATAATCCCTGCTTCTGCAAGCTCAGCGTGGGACATTAACCAGTCTGGTGGCACTTGGCTAAGGGCTAACTCATACGATTCGAGCAGATCGATCAGAATCAAAATGATTGAACTTGGCAGCGTCATAGCGCCTTCACGAGCGACGTGAAGAATCTTGTCTCTCGCCATGCGAAAGCCCCGCGCTGTCAGCCTGTCTTCAATTTCAAATATTTTTATTTGCCTTGTCACTTAGTCTTTTGACGTTTGGATTTCGATAATTCTCTGGCTAATCGTTTGCTCGATCTGCGCTTTCCAAGCTGGTGCTTCATTCGCTGGACGCGAACTACCACACAGGTCGAGTAAATGGCGAATCAAACCAACTTCAACGCGACCAGAGGTAAATAGGGCTTCAAAGAACGCTTTGAACTGCGTGAGCGTCAACGGAATGATGTCCAAACGCATCTTGTCATCCGTTCGGGTGTACCAAACACCAATTCTGAAGGTTTCCGCAGTATTTGAGTCAATCCGGTTTGCAATGAACAGTCCGTAAACAGGCTTGCCAGATTGTCCACCATACTGCGCAACAAGATCTGCAACGTGACGGCGTACGGGCTCACCTTCGGCAGCTTCTTGCCTTGAGTTATCGGTCAGTGTGACCTCGACGACGACAACAAAGTCATGAAACTCAAAAATCAAATCGGGGCCATTGCCTGGCGCTGTACCAACAGGTAAGAAGTCTTGGTCAATCTTGAAGCGTCTTGCCTCATACGGTTTGTTTGCCAGGCTGTTAATAGCCAAGAAAGCACGCCATAGCACCCACTCAAAATAGGCAGGCGCCTCAGCTTGTGGCACCTCAATATCCTCCCCGTTAGAAAGAGTTTTTTTACTTTTTCGAGTGATGATGAGTTCCATATAAGCGGCGATTTCTTCCCAATCTGCAGCTTGCTGTGTCGCATATTTTTCTTCATTTAGCTCCGATAAGATTCCCTCGATTTGGTGACGAATAATGCCTATGTCCGCAGGGGTATTTATCGGTTTGTCTGTTAAGTCAAATGGCACACCGCGCTTATTAAGTTGCAGCAACTGACCTGCCCCCTACCGGCATACCAACTGAATTGAGGAAGTCCGGGTTTGCAAGGTTAATCGATCTGCGTAGTGGTTGATGGGAATTGAGTTGCATC